>JAUYMV010000683.1 GCA_030698645.1 Mesorhizobium sp. | reverse complement strand
AAAAGCCGCGCCATATCGAAATCCAGGTCTTTGGCGACGGCATGGGCAAGGCCGTGCATCTGGGCGAGCGCGACTGCTCGCTGCAGCGGCGCCACCAGAAGGTCTGGGAAGAGGCCAATTCGCCGGCGTTGAACGACGAGGAGCGCCACCGCATCGGCATGATCTGCGCCAACGCGATGGCCGACATGAGCTATTCGGGCGCCGGCACGATTGAGTTCCTCTACGAGGACGGCAATTTCTACTTCATCGAGATGAACACCCGCCTGCAGGTCGAGCATCCGGTCACCGAAGCGATCACCGGCATCGACCTCGTGCACGAGCAGATACGCGTCGCGTCCGGCGGCGGGCTATCGGTCACGCAGGACGAAGTGCGCTTCCAGGGCCACGCTATCGAATGCCGCATCAACGCCGAGGATCCGCGCACCTTCGCGCCGTCGCCGGGCACCATCACGCATTTCCACACGCCGGGAGGTCTGGGCATCCGCGTCGATTCGGGCGTATATTCGGGTTACAAGATACCGCCCTATTACGACAGTCTGATCGGCAAGCTGATCGTGCACGGGCGCAATCGCGTCGAGTGCCTGATGCGGCTGCGCCGGGCTCTCGACGAATTCGTCGTCGACGGCATCAACACAACGCTGCCGCTTTTCCGCGACCTCGTCGGCAATGCCGACATCGCCAATGGCGACTACGACATCCACTGGCTGGAAAACTACCTCGCCGCCAAGGAAGACTGACACGGGATGACCCGGCCCTTCGCGCCCGGTGAACGGATACCGCCCGACCTGCTGCTGAAGGCCTATGCGTCGGGCGTCTTTCCGATGGCGGAGGAAGCGGACGACCCGGAAGTGTTCTGGGTGCGGCCCGAGATGCGCGGCATCATCCCGCTCGACGCTTTCCATGTGCCGAAGAGCCTCGCCAAGATCGTCCGCCAGAAGCGCTTCGAAATCCGCTTCGACGGCGATTTCGACGCGGTGATCGGCGCCTGCGCGGAAGCGCGCGACGATCGCCGCAAGACCTGGATCAATGCGCCGATCCGCGACGCCTATGGCGAGCTCTTCCGGCGCGGGCACGCGCATACGGTCGAGGCGTGGCGCGACGATCAATTGGTGGGTGGCCTCTATGGTGTCTCGCTTGGCCGCGCTTTCTTCGGCGAGAGCATGTTCGCGCGCGAACGCGACGCGTCGAAGGTCTGCCTCGTCCATCTTGTCGAGCACCTGCGCGAGCGCGGCTTCGTGCTGCTCGATACGCAGTTCACCACCGAGCACCTCAAGCGCTTCGGCGCGATCGACGTGCCGCGCCGGAAATATGACCGCATGCTCGCGGCGGCGATCCAGGGCGGCGCGATTTTTTAAATGGGACTCAGTTCGTGGCGGTCGCCGGCGGCGGGACGTCGGAGGTCTGTTTGCAGCTCTTCAGCCAGACGTCGTAGACCGGATGCTCGACGGCGTTGAGTCCGGGGCTTTCGGCGAACATGTAGCCGGTGAAGATGCGGCGGATCTTGCGGTCGAGCGTGATCTCGTCGACCTCGACGAAGGAATCCGTCTTCGGCTCCTCGGTGTCCGGGCGCGAATAGCAGACGCGCGGCGTCACCTGCAGCGCGCCGAACTGCACCGTCTCGTTGATGTAGACGTCGAAGGTGATGATGCGGCCGGTGATCTTGTCGACGCCGGTAAATTCGGCGACCGGATTAGTGATGCGCTGGGCCGACGCGGAGGCTGCGCCTGCGAGCACGGCAAGGCCGGCTGCGATCAGTGTGGCGGCCTGGCGCCTGGAAGGAAACATCGAATCACCGTGTCTGGCAGGATGCGAAGCAGCCATTGGCCCTCGCCGTCATTTGAATACAGCGACCTAGCCGCCAATTGTGGCAAGAAACCTGCCCGCGCCGGATCCGATGGCTCTCGATCGGGTGGCAACGGCCGTCAGTTGCCCGGCGTCCAGGCGTCGTAGTCGCCTGTGACGCGAGGGCGCTCTTCCGGATTGAGGATCGAGCCCTTCGGGCGGTAGGCGGCGGGCGTGCCTGTCAGGTTCGGCTCGTGCGGCTTCTGCCATTCGCGCGGCTTGTAGTCTTCCTGCGAGGGCGCGACGTCGGTGCGGTGATGTATCCAGCCATGCCAGCCGGGCGGAATCTTCGAGGCTTCGGACGCCCCATTGTAGATCACCCAGCGGCGCGTGCGGCCTTCGGAATCGGTGCCGCCCTGGTAGTAGATGTTGCCCGTCTCGTCGCGGCCGACTTCGGCGCCGTGACGCCAAGTGTGGAAGCGGGTGTTGAGGTTCTGGCCGTTCCACCAGGTGAAGAATTGCAGCAGGAAGTTTTTCATGCCGGCCCTTTGGTCGCTCGATGTCGCCGCGTTATGGCCTTGCCCGAGGCCGATGGCAAGAGGACTGGACGCTGCGTCCGGGCCACGGCCAGTCTCACGGGAGTTTCATCTTGAACCCGGCGTGGCTCTTGATGAAGCCGAGACGCTCGTAGAAGCGATGCGCGTCCGTCCGCGCGTTGTTCGACGTCAATTGCACCTGCCGCGCGCCCGCTTCGCGCGCCCGCTCGATGGCGTATCGCATCATGGCCTCGCCTATGCCGCGCCCGCGCAGGTCGGCGCGCGTCTGCACCGCCTCGACGACCATGTTGGGCCTCGCTTCGCTGCTCATCGACATGATCAGCGTCGTCTGGAACGTGCCGACCACCTCGCCGGCCAGTTCCGCGACATAGAGCGTGTCGTTCGCACTCGCAGCGATCGCCTCGAAACAGCGCAACCAGGCTGGCATGTCGGCTGCCCGGTTGGAGTTGCCATGGCCGCCGAGCGTGTCGGCGGAATGCATCGCGGCGATCGCCTCGATGTCCCGGGCCGTAGCCGGCCTGATTATCAGCGTCGGTTCGCCTGATCTTGCGTCGGCGGATGGATGTGTCACTTTTCGGATGGTCCTCCGCGATGTCGCAGGCAGGTCTACTCCGGGAAAGGGAGATTTTCGAGATGTCCGACCGCCCGTTTTTCGCAGGTCTGACCATCATGGTCCTCGCGCTCCAGCCAGATGCCTTCGCGCAGGACCGGAATGTCGGCATCGCCTTCGCCTATGCGCCGGAGCAAGCATCCGGCGTCTGCGTCGGCGGCTCGCCGGACAAGGCTTTCGCCTGCGCGCGACAGAAATGCGTCGATGGCGGCGCGGCCGCAGCCGATTGCGCCCGCGTCGCCTGGTGCTTTCCCGCAGGCTGGAGCGCAGCCGTCGGCGTAATGCACAAGGAAGGCATCCACTGGACGGAGTTCACCTGTGGCTGGCAGTCGCGCGAAGCCGCGCTCGCGGCCGCCGATATCCGCTGCGACACCGCTCAACGGCCCTACATACAGGAGTGCGCATTGGGCGGGTTGTGGGATGACAGCGGTAAGGAGATTCCCGTCGAATAGACCCCTCAAGCAACCGGGACTGCGTCAACGATACGCAGCATCCCCCTTCCCGGTCATAATGCCACCGCTTTTGGCGATCTTTTACGAGTCCGGTCGACACTGGCCATCGCGGGGACTTGAAGATGATTGGCGACGTGATCGCGCGGCAGGGCAACTGGCTTTTTCGCTGGCGTAGCTACATCCTGCTTGGCTTCATACCGCTCGGTGCGCTGGCGATCAGTTCGCCCGAACCGGTCGAGGTGAATTTCGGCCAGAGCTTGGACTACACCTATGAGATCGCCTGCATCCTGCTCGCTTTCGTCGGCCTCGGCATCCGCATGTTCACCATCGGCTTCACGCCGAAAGGCACGTCCGGCCGCAACACGCGCGAGCAGGTCGCCGAGACGCTCAACACGACCGGAATGTATTCGATTACCCGCAACCCGCTCTATCTCGGCAATGCGATCATCTACATGGCAATCGCCCTGTTCACGCAGAGCCTGTCCTTCGCGCTCGTCATGGGGCTGTTCCTGGTCATCTACCTCGAGCGCATCATCGCCATCGAGGAGCGCTTCCTAGCGCAGAAGTTCGGCGAGGACTACCGCGTCTGGACGGAGCGTGTGCCGGTCTTCTTTCCGAAATACTCGCTGTGGACGCCGCCGACGCTCGGTTTTTCCGTGCGCAATGTGCTCCGCCGCGAGTATTCCGGCTTCTTCGCCATCATCGCGGCGGTGGTCGTGATCGATTATGCGCACGAAGCCTTCGCCGAGGGTGAGATGCAGATCGGCATCGCCTGGGCGGCGTTCTTCCTCGTCGGGGCGGCAATCTACGTCCTGCTGCGTTCGCTGAAGAAGCATACGAACATTCTGACGGTCGAGGGGCGTTAGCTGCGGCGAGCCGCCTCCCCCATGATTGGTCGCCCCCCTACAGCCGAAACTCAGGCGCGCGACATGGCCTTGCGC
>JAUYMV010000679.1 GCA_030698645.1 Mesorhizobium sp. | reverse complement strand
CAGCCAGTTGCAGGATCTCGCCAATCCCGGCCTCCAGGCCGAAGGCAAGATGCAGATTACCTACACCGAGGGTCCGGTTACCCTCGCCGACGGGACGGTGTTGTCACTGCGCAAGCCGTCTTACGCGATCGCCGACCTGGCCTTCGGGCCGCTCGACCCGGCGACCACGCTCTCGCCCCGCATCTCTCCGCAGATGATCGGCCTTGGCCTCGTCGAGCAGATCCACCCGGCCGACATCGCCGCGCATGCCGACGCGGATGACCGCGACGGCGACGGCATATCCGGAAGACTCTCGCTGGTGCGCGATCCGAATTCCGGCGCGCTGGAACTCGGCCGCTTCGGCCACAAGGCATCGACCGCGACCATCCGCCAGCAGTCGGCCGACGCGTTCGCCGGCGACATGGGCCTGTCGTCGCCCGACGCGCCGCTCCACTGGGGCGACTGCACGAAGGCGCAGACCGCCTGCCTCGCCGCGCCGACCGGCGTGCAGTTGCGCCTCGGCGACACCGAGGCGCCCGACCCGGTGCTCGACCTCGTCACCTTCTACGCGCGGAACCTGGCGGTGCCCGCCCGACGCGACGTCGCCGACCCGACGGTGCTGGCCGGCAAGCGGCATTTCTATGCGCTCGGCTGCGCCTCCTGCCACACGCCGAAATTCGTCACCCGCAAGGACGCGCCCAACAAGGCGCAGGCGTTCCAGCTGATCTGGCCCTATTCCGATTTCCTGCTGCACGACATGGGCGACGGCCTTGCCGACGGCCAGCGCGTCGGCGACGCGTCGGGCACCGAATGGCGCACCGCGCCACTCTGGGGCGTCGGCCTGACCGAAACCGTCACCGGCCATACCTTCTTCCTGCATGACGGCCGCGCCCGCAACCTGACCGAGGCGATCCTCTGGCACGGCGGCGAGGCGCAAGGCGCGCGCGACGGCTTCGCCGCGCTGTCCGCCGGGGAGCGCGCCGCGCTCATCCACTTCGTGGAGTCGCTGTGATGCTGAGGGTCCTTGTCCTGGCGGCCGCGCTTGCGGGCGGCTCGGTCGCGCCGTCGCACGCGCTCGACGCGGACAAGGCCCGCAAGGCCGTCGGCGACGCGATCGAGGGCTTCGTGCTGCCCGGCTATTTCGATCTGCGCGTCGAAACCACCCGCCTGAGCGAGGACATCGCCAGGCTCTGCGCCGCGCCATCGGCCGAGGCGCTGGAGACGGCGCGCTGGCAGTTCTCGATCGCCGTCGACGCCTGGTCGCGCATCGAGATGGTCCGCTTCGGCCCGGTGACGAAGAACAACCGCCTCGAGCGCATGCTCTACTGGCCGGACCGCCGCAGCATCGGCTTAAAGCAGGTGCAGGCGATTCTCGCCGAAAGGGACCCGTCCGCCGCAAGTGCCGGCACGCTTGTGCAGAAGAGCGTCGCGGTGCAGGGGCTGGGCGCGCTCGAATTCGTGCTGCACGGCACCGGCGCCGAGTTGCTTGCCACGGCGGCCGACGCCTACCGGTGCGCCTATGGCAAGGCCGTCGCCGCCAATCTGGAACACCGCGCAACCGACATCGAAAGCGAATGGAAGGCGCCAGAAGGCGGATTCGCGCGCGTCTGGTCCGACCCGTCCGCCGGCAACGCGCTCTACCGCACGCCGGAAGAGTCGCTGGTCGAGGTGATCAACACGCTGGTGCACGGGCTGGAACTCATTCGCGACGTCCGCATCGACGGCTTCCTCGGCGAGACGGCGGCGGACGACAGGCCGAAACTGGCCATCTTCTGGCGCTCCGGCAAGACGGTCGATTCGATCCGCCGCAATCTCGACAGCCTGCACACGCTCTTCGAACGCTCGGATCTGGCCGCCCTGCTGCCCGCCGACCGCGCCTGGATCGCGCAGTCCGTCGCCTTCGAGTTCGCCAATGCCGACCGTGCGCTGATGCATCTCGACGGGCCGGTCGACGCCATTCTCGCCGATCCGGACGGCCGCGCGAGTCTCGCCTATGCCCGCCTCGTCACCTCCAGCCTGTCCGACCTCGTCGGCGCCAGGCTGACGGCCGAGCTCGGCCTAACCGCCGGCTTCTCGTCGCTCGACGGCGACTGATGCGCCCGACGCTGATCGACCGGCGCGATTTCGTCCGCGGCGCGGGCCTGGCCTTCCTGGCGACCCTCGCGCCGTCGCGGCTCCGCGCCGCGACGAGTACCGATGCCGTCTACGCCACGGCGTTCCAGAAGCGCAGCGGCGAGTATGGCGTCGCCATCCTCAGCGAGGCGGGCGCGCTGATCCATGCCGAGGCCCTGCCCGAGCGCGGCCACGATTCCTGCTTCGATCCGGTTTCGCGGCGCACCGTCGTCTTCGCCCGCCAGCCGGGCACCTTCGCGCTCGTCTTCGACCACGCGAACCGTAACCCGCCGCTGACCATTACGAGCATCCCCGGCCGTCATTTCTACGGCCACGGCCTCTTCTCGCCGGACGGCGCGCTGCTCTATGCGACCGAGAACGACTACGACAACGCCGCCGGCATGATCGGCATCTACGACGCCCGCGACGGTTTTGTCCGCCTCGGCGAATTCCCGACGCACGGCGTCGGCCCGCACGAAATGCTGCTGCTCGGCGATGGCGTCACCTTCGCCGTCGCCAATGGCGGCATCGAGACCCATCCGGATTTCGGCCGCGCCAAGCTCAACATCCCGACCATGCAGCCATCGCTGGTCTTCCTCGACCGCGATGGCGGCAGGCTGCAAGGTAAGTATCAACTGACACAAGATCTGCACCAGCTCTCCATCCGCCACATGGACGAGGACGCTTCCGGTGCGATCTGGTTCGGCTGCCAGCATGAAGGCGACGCGGGCGAACAGCCGCCGCTGATCGGCAGGGCGCGGCCGGGCGCGGATATGCTGCTGACGGAACTCCCGCCGCCCGTCCTCGCCGGTTTCCGCAACTATATCGGCTCGGTCGCCGCCAACCGGACGGCCGGCACGGTCGCGTTCTCCTCGCCGCAGGGCAACCGCCTCGCCATCCTCGACGCCGCCACCGGAATCGTCGTCTCGGCGACCGACATGCGCGAGGTCTGCGGCGTCGCGCCGGATGGCGAAGGCTTCATGGCGACCAGCGGCGACGGCACCATAGCGCTGCCGGGCGGGCTTGCGGTCGAGATGCCGGAGCTGGTGTTCGACAATCACATATTGAGGATCGGGTAGGGAGCAGTGCGTCCTTCGAGGCTCGCCCGCCGAAAATTGTTGTCAACTGTCAGCGCCCCGCGGGCTCGCACCTCAGGATGAGGGACGTTGCGCGATGGCTCTTCATACGGGGCGGGCAGCTTGTTTTGAATACGGAGCGGACGGCTTTTTTGCATGCGGAGGAGGTATCGTGTCGCCACGCCGAGGAGGCAGCTTGTTTGCGAAGCAGGCGCGGGCTGCGACGGCACAAGCACGCCTGTCTCCGACGGACCTCATCCTGAGGCGCGAGCCCGCACGGCATCCGTAAGTAGAGATCTACCAATACCGGGCGAGCCTCGAAGGACGCACTACCGCGCCGCGACCGCCTCGCGGATTGCCGCCACCAGCGCATCGCCGGCAATCTCCAGCGCGCCGCCATTGTCGATGCGCAGCGCGTCGGCGTCATCGCTCGCCACGGCCGCCTGCCGCGCCAGGCGCGCCAGCACCGCGTCGCCGCTC
>JAUYMV010000601.1 GCA_030698645.1 Mesorhizobium sp. | reverse complement strand
CTTTTCATAGCGGACGGTGGCGCCGTGCCGCTCGGCGATCTGGCGCACAAGCGCGAGGCCAAGTCCCCAGCTGCCGGCCGCCTCGCTGCGTCCGGCCGGACGGTAGAACGGCTCGAAGACCTTTTCGGCCTCGCCGTCGGGAACGCCCGGGCCTTCGTCCCGGACGCGCAGTTCAACCACGCCGGAGCGTGCCGCGACCTCGACCGTGACCGGCGGCTTGCCATGCCTCAGACCGTTCTGCACCAGGTTGCGGACAAGTCGGGTCAGAAGGCGTGGATCGCCGTCGACGAGGCACGCGATGCCGTGCACGTCGATGCCGGCGCGCGCGCCTTCCTCGGCGGCGACCGCCAGAAGGTCGACGGGTTCGAGACGCGAGGGGGCTTCGGTATGGTCGAGGCGGCTTGCAAGCAGGACTTCCTCGACCAGTTCGTCGAGTTCGGCAAGGCTCTGCACGATCTCGGCGCGCGTGCGCTCGAGCGGGGCCTGTTCGTAGAGGTCGATCGCCAGGCGCAGGCGGGCGAGCGGCGAGCGCAGTTCGTGGCTGGCATTGGCGAGCAGCGTGCGGTGCGCCGCAAGCAGGGCCTCGACGCGGCCGGCCGCGACGTTGAAGCTGGCGGCGACCGCGGCGACCTCGTCCTTGCCGCCGACGACCGCGCGCGATCCCAGGTCGCCTTCGCCCCATTTTTCGACGCCGAGCCGCAAAGCCTCGAGCCGGCGGGTCAGATGGCGCACGACGGGATAGGCCGCGATGCCCGTGACGGCGGCGACGAGCGCCAGATAGGCAAGCGGATTGCGGCCGCGCGGACCGGGCGGGGTACGCACGCGCGCGGCGAGCGCCCGGCCGTCCTCCAGGCGCGCCAGGAAGAGTCCGCCGACGGAATAGGCCTGGCGATCGTCGAGGCGGTCGAGCTCCCTGGCGGGAATGGGCCGGCCGGCGGCGGCGAGCAGCCTGCCGTCGCGATCGAACAGCGCGACGTCGGCGCGGAACGCATCGGCCAGGCGCTCGATGACGACCTGCTGCGACACCGGGTCGGCGTCGGCCGGCAGCATCGCAGAAATGAAGAAGTCGCGCCGGTCGGTCCAGCCCATGTCGCGTTCCTCCATGCCGTGCCGCACGAAGATGGCGCTGGTGATCGCCACGATGGCGATGCTGGCCAGCACCGTGACGTAGATCTTGAAGAAGAGGGTGTGGCGCAGCCGGCCCAATCTCCGGATCATTCGACGTCGTCCTGGAAGCGGGCAAAGACGTAGCCGGCGCCGCGCACGGTGATGATGCGACGCGGATGTTTCGGGTCGGTCTCGATCGCGGCGCGAATGCGCGACACATGGACGTCGATCGAGCGGTCGAAGGCTTCGAGTTCCTCGCCCTTGACGAGGTCCATCAACTGGTCGCGCGACAGGATGCGGCCGGCATTTTCGGCAAGCGCGACGAGCAGGTCGAACTGGTAGCTGGTGAGCGTCACGTCGTGATCGCCCAGCCGGGCCGTCCGCGAGCCCGGATCGATCTCGAGCCGGCCGAAGCGCAGCACGTTGCGGCGCAGCGCCGACGCGCCGCCGCTGCGCCTGAGCACGGCCTTCAGCCGCGCCAGCAGTTCGCGCGGGTTGAACGGTTTCGGCAGATAGTCGTCGGCGCCGAGTTCCAGTCCGACGATGCGATCGGTCTCGTCGCCCTTGGCGGTCAGCATGAGGATCGGCACGCTCGATACGGCGCGCATGCGCCTGCAGGTCTCGAAGCCGTCCATATCGGGCAGCATGATGTCGAGAATGACGGCGTCGGGCGCGGATCTGGCCAGTTCCGCCAGACCCTCGCCGCCGGTGCCGGCGCGGCGCATCTCGTAGCCATTGCCGGCGAGGTAGTCGGAGACCATGGCGGAGAGGCGCAAGTCGTCGTCGACGATCAGGATCCGCTCCGCCATGCTGTCTCTTGCTCCTGTCCGTGCCCGCGAGTCCGCTGTCAGCCTACCAGCGTTTCGGTCCGCGGTCCTTGACATGCGCGGCGATCTTGGCGCGCTGCTCGGGCGTCAGCACTTCGGCTGCGTCGAGCACCGCCGTCGTCATCCGGCGGGAGGCCGCATCCATCGCGGCAAAGCGCTCGGCGCGCAATGTTTCCGCCGCGGCGCGGTCGACCGTCGGGGCGGCGAGCAGATCGAGCACCTCGCCGCGCGCCGCGCGCATGTCGCGGACGACCGGCATCATTTCGGCCCGCGCATCGTCGACGATCTTCCAGATCTTCGTCTTCTGCTCGGGCGTGGCGTCGATCCCGTCGAGCACGCGTTCCATGCCGTGCTCCATGAAGCCGCCGCCGAAACCGGCGTTCATCATGTGAGGGCCGCCATGGCCGCCCATGCGCATGCCAGGGCCGACATCGGAGGCGACGGCGAGGCCGGCGCCGACGACCAGCACGGCGGCGACGCCGCCGGCGACGATCCAGCCGGTCAGCTTGCGCGGCTGCGTCGACTCCGCATTGTTGTCCTCAGGGGTCTTGGGAAGTTCCATTTCGGGGTCCATGTCGTGCTCCTATCATTTCGCGGCAAACGCTGCCGCCACGATCGGAAGCTAGACGACGGATGTTTCCGCCGTTTCGGGGGAATGTAAAGAAGTGTGAAGGGTCAGGGGCGCGGGGCGAGGTCGGCCACTCTGCAGGACGCAGAAGACGTTGCGCATCTCGCCCGCGATCGCGGCGGGCGCTTCGCAGAACCTCTGGTCAATGGACGATCGTTGCCGGATGATGAACGAAGTCACTCCAATCCGGGATGCGCGGCCCCTGTAAAAAGGATAGCCGTCGCCCGATGCCGGTGAAGACAGCACGGGGAGGGTCTTGTGAAGCGCGCGTTTCTATTCGGGCTTACCGCCCAACTGATCGTTATCAGCGCGGTCTTTCTTGTCTTCGACGATCTGATGCTGCCGATGACGCGGTCTCCGGCAATTGGCATCGCCGCATTGTGTCTGGGCGTCGCCACCGCCTACTTCGCCTGGAAGGCGACCCCCCATTCCTCCTGGCTGGTCAAGATCGGGATGTGGATTGCGGGCTTTCTGGTCATCTACGTGGTCGTCATCCCCGTCATGGAGATCGTCGTCGTGCTGATCATTCCGCTTTTATCAAGCTGAGACAGCTGCACGCTCACTGCGATTGTCCTGAGCGAGGCGATGACATATTCTTTGACCCATGTCCTCCGCAGCAACAAGACGACTTGCCAATGCCGCTCCACCCCCGGAGGACTCTGCGTTGCGCGGGTCGGCTGTCGAGCGCGCCCGCAGGGTCGCGACGATGCTCGAATCGCTCGGTGTTTCGGCGCGAGTGATAGGCTCGCTTGCCAACGGGTCGTACAGCAAGTCGTCCGATATCGATTTCCTCATTCTGGATTGCCCACGGCACCTGAAATACAGGATCGAGGGGCGTATAGAGGACGAACTCGGGGGCCATCCCTTCGATGTCGTCTACCTGGAGGAGATTCCCGATTGGAGAGCCGGACGCTTCCTCCGGGAGGCGGTGCATGCCCGGGATCTTCGTTGATATCCAGAACGAACTGACCGACATCGAACGCGAAGTCGGAATGCTGTCCGATGCCGTTTCGCTCTACGCGAAGGGCTCCAAGGACGATCCGGCGTGGGTCTGGGTGGTCGTGCAGGGGCTCGCGTCCGGCGTCGAAAAAGTCTACAGCGGCTGCGAGCGGGTGATGGCGATGATCGCCGCCGATATCGACGCTACGCCGGTATCACATCATGACGGATGGCACGCGGCGCTGCTGAGTCGCGTTGCGCAGGCTTTCCCCGGCGTCCGAGGCGCCGTGATTTCGGAGCAGACCTATCAGGCGCTCGACCTGCTGCGCTCGTTCCGTCACCGACACCGCAACAGCTATGGGCTTACGCTGGACGCCGAGATCGTCGTCGACCGGGCACAGCAGGCGAGTTTCGCGTTCGCGCATTTCAAACGCGACGTGACGGACTTCGGCGAGAGCTTCGAAGTTCGCTCCTCCGGACCCGGGCCGCGCTGAGTAAACCCTGTCGCTTTTCGCGCATTGCGCGGCTGTTTTGGGACGGCGAAATGCGTCGCTCTCGGGCTTCATGCAGCCCGAACGAGGGCGCTTCGCCCTTTAACCGAACAGCCCGGGGGACGCCGCCATGGCCGAATACAAGAGCGACATCGAGATCGCGCGCGCCGCAAGCAAGAAGCCGATCATGGAGATCGGCGCCAGGCTCGGCATCCCGACCGAGCATCTGCTGCCCTATGGCCACGACAAGGCGAAGATCTCGGCCGACTTCATCAAGGCGCAGCGCGGCAAGCCGGACGGCAAGCTGATCCTCGTCACCGCGATCAACCCGACGCCGGCCGGCGAAGGCAAGACGACGACGACGGTCGGCCTCGGCGATGGCCTCAACCGCATCGGCAAGAAGGCGATCGTCTGCATCCGCGAAGCCTCGCTCGGCCCCAATTTCGGCGTCAAGGGGGGTGCCGCCGGCGGCGGCCATGCGCAGGTCGTGCCGATGGAGGACATGAACCTGCATTTCACCGGCGACTTCCACGCCATCACCACGGCGCACAATTTGCTCTCGGCGCTGATCGACAACCATATCTACTGGGGCAACGAGCTCGGCATCGATACGCGCCGGGTCGCCTGGCGCCGCGTCATGGACATGAACGACCGGGCGCTGCGCGAGATCATCTGCTCGCTCGGCGGCGTCGCCAATGGCTATCCGCGCGAGGCCGGCTTCGACATCACGGTGGCCTCCGAGGTGATGGCGATCCTCTGCCTG
>JAUYMV010000600.1 GCA_030698645.1 Mesorhizobium sp. | reverse complement strand
CTCCGCCGTCAGCGCGACGATGGCGCCGGCGACGCCCGGCAGCGCCTTGACGGCGCGCTCGGCGGCTGCGCGGAGCGGCTCCAGTTCCTGGGCGCGGGCGGCCGGCACGGTGATCGAGAAGAAGACCTTGGAATCGGCGATGAAGATGTCGGAGACGAGACCCAGCGAGACGATGTCGCCCTCGAAGTCCGGCCCCTTGATGGTGGCCAGCTTTTCGAGGACGGTTTCCTTGGTGATCGACATGGCGGGATTCTTCCGTGTGAGCTTGCCCGGCTCACATAGTGCAGATGGGTGACGGAACCAAGCGGTCGCGTCCCGCGAGGACACTTTGTCCGCAGGAGGGCGCGGCCCGGCCAGGCAGCGCGGGCGGGAGCAGGGATCAGCCGCTTCGCCGCGACATCAGGAACTGTCATGGAACCCGGGGGACGATACAAGGCCGGGACGCGCGGCTGGCACGCAGCTCGCCCATCGGGCCAAGCCGGCCAATCGAGAGCGCGCGAAATCGATCCGGGGCGATTCGGAAACCGCGGCCGCAAGCGTGGCGAGCGCGGCGGCAAGCGCGCGGAAGGTCTGGGCGAGACGCGCGGCATCCGCCGGGCTGTCGCCTGACGGCGGAATCCCGATCGGCGCGGGCTGGCGTGCGGGGTGAAAATCTCGTGTCAATTCATTGACATAGTCGCTGGCGATGGACTCGCCCGGACGCAGGAGCCACAGGACGGCGCAGCGCACGGCACGGGAGCGGCCGCCCGCCCGATCCGCGAGATCGGCGAGCGCGAGCAGCAGCGCCTCGATGCGCCGCACCGCTTTGATGTTCAGGTCGTTGGTTTCGTTCCAGTGCATCGCCGACGCGCCTCCTTCGACGCATTGTCGTGGAGACGCGGGGGAGGTGGATAGATTTTGAAGGCAGCGGGGCTATTCGTCGAATCCCCGAGCTTGAGACCTCGATTCCTTATCCCAGCATGAGAACGCCGGGTGAAACAGAATACTATGATTCTGTTTCAACAATCAGCGAAATGGGCGTCAACAGAGGTCGGTAAAGGGTTCCCGAAAGGGCGGAGGGATATTTCTTGACATATATGTATGTATGCCATACTTACTCGCTTGTCAGACCGACAATGAACGAATGGAGCTTGAAATGAGCAGGGTTGTGGAGGTGCGGGAAACTGGTTTGAAGCTGCTTGAGGCGGCGGGCTACACCTACGAGCGAGTGGGGAAAGGAATAAGCTACAATGTGCGCATTAGTCCCGATAAACTTGCCCATGTAAAAGTCGGAACTCAGGGCGGTCCAATAATTCGGGCTCAAAGCTTGGATGAAAATTGCGAATTTAATGGGTTGACAGAGGACGTTTCTCATCTGTTCTATATTAATAGTGACAGAAAAACGGAGGAAATTACAGCCTATTTAATACCAAAGGACAAAGCAATTAGCGCCTTTCGTGCCTCTTGGAAAGATCGTTTAAGAAAATCATCCGGTAATCCCGCCTCTGATATGGTATCTATAGCTTTTTTTGATGGCAAAAACGACGTCGACCACGGGTATCAAAGGAAATTTGCTAAATACAAGATTCAGCCACCGAACAACGAAAGATTTTCAGTGATTGTGCCCCTTACCATTGAAGAGGCCAAAGCAGGGCTTGCGGCAAAGTTCGGCGTGGGAGTAAACGCTATCAAAATCTCAATTGAGATGTAGACCGCGTTGAAACAGAATTATCAATTCTGTTTCAACTCTTCGCACATATGGGAGCCACCGAACCTTACCAGGCGTCGGGTTCTGCCCACTAGCTTCCGCACCTAATTCGTCCTGCTCCTCACTGCGGCGTCTTGTGCCTCCGATTCACGCTGCCCGGCCGCCCGGCGAGCGACAGCGCGGTCTCCTGCCGCTTGCGTTCCGCCACGACCTTGCCGCGGGCGATGACGCAGAGGCGCTCCGGGCGCAGGCGGATGGCTTCGATCGGGTTGCCGGCGTCGAGGACGACCAGGCTGGCGCGCTTGCCGACGGCGAGGCCGTAGTGGTCGAGATGCATGATGGCGGCGCTCGTCTCCGTCACCATGTCGAAGCAGGTTTTCATGTCGGCGGGGCTGGTCATCTGGGCGACGTGGAGGCCCATGAAGGCGACGTCGAGCATGTCGGCGGTGCCGAGCGGATACCACGGGTCTAGCACGCAATCCTGGCCGAAGCCGACACGGATGCCGGCCTTCAGCATCTCCGGCACGCGGGTCTGACCGCGGCGCTTCGGATAGGTGTCGTGGCGGCCCTGGATGACGATGTTGATGAGCGGATTGGGGATGGCGGAGACGTCGGCCTCGGCCATCAGCGGCAGGAGTTTCGAGACATAGTAATTGTCCATCGAGTGCATTGAGGTCAAATGCGAGCCGTTGACGCGGCCTTGCAGGCCGAGTCGCTCTGTCTCGTAGACGAGCTGCTCGATGTGGCGCGACAGCGGGTCGTCGGTTTCGTCGCAATGCATGTCGACGAGGAGGCCGCGCGAAGCGGCGATCTCGCAGAGTTCGGTAACCGAGCGCTTACCATCGTCCATCGTGCGCTCGAAATGCGGGATGCCGCCGACGACGTCGACGCCCATGTCGAGCGCGCGGAGCGTGTTGGCGCGGGCGGTGGGCGAGCGGTAAAAGCCGTCCTGCGGGAAGGCGACGAGCTGGAGATCTATATAGGGCGCGACGAGCTTCTTGACCTCGAGCAGCGCCTCGACGGCGAGCAGGCGATCGTCGCAGACATCGACATGGCTGCGGATGGCGAGCAGGCCCATGGAGACGGCCCAGTCGCAATAGGCAAGCGCCCGGTCGCGCACGGCCTCGTGCGTCAGCAGCGGCTTCAGCTCGCCCCACAGCGCGATGCCTTCGAGCAGCGTGCCCGACGCGTTGATGCGCGGGATGCCGTAGGAGAGCGTCGCGTCCATGTGGAAATGCGGATCGACGAAGGGCGGCGAGACGAGGTTGCCGCTGGCGTCGACGATGCGGCCGGCGTCGGTGGGGAGGTTGGGGGCTATTGCCGCGATGGTCTCGCCGGTGATGCCGATGTCGGCGGTCGTGCCGTCGGGCAGCGTGCCGCCGCGGACGAGGAGGTCGAAGGTCATGGGTGGGTTCCTGTGATTGCGGCGGCGATCCGAAGGGTAGCTGATCGCGGACGTCGGCGCTGCCCCTCATCCGCCTGCCGGCACCTTCTCCCCGTAAACGGGGAGAAGATGGAAGCTCCGCCGTCGGCGACCCCCTCTCCCCCTTGTTCACGGGGAGAGGGTAAGGGTGAGGGGCAGCGCAAGCGACCGATCATCTCTCCCCCTTCTGATACGGCACCATCAGCGCCTTCGGATAGGTGGCGCGGCGGGCGACGAGGATGAGGGCCGCGATGGAGAGGATGTAGGGCAGCATGAGGAACAGCTGGTAGGGGATGATGCCGCCCGACAGTTGCTGCAGGCGGACCTGGTAGGCGTCGAAGGCGGCGAAGAGGATGGCGCCGAGCAGCGCCTTGCCGGGGCGCCAGGAGCCGAAGACGACGAGGGCGATGCAGATCCAGCCGCGGCCGTTGATCATCTCGAAGAAGAAGGAGTTGAAGGCCGACATGGTGAGGAAGGCGCCGCCGACCGCCATCAGCGCGCTGCCGGTCATGACCGCGCCGATGCGGATGGCTGTGACGGAGATGCCCTGCGCCTCGACGGCGGACGGGTTTTCGCCGGCGGCGCGCACTGCCAGGCCGAGCGGCGTGCGGTAGAGCACCCAGGCGACGACGCCGACAGTTATGAAGGCGAGGTAGGTGAGCGGCGTCTGGTTGAAGAGGGCCGGGCCGATCAGGGGCAGGTCGGAGAGGTAGGGGATGGCGAAGGGTTGGAACGGCTCGATCTTGGGCGGCGAGGTAACCTCGGGGAGCGCCAGGCGGTAGGTGAAGTAGGTCATGCTGGTGGCCAGCAGCGTGATGCCGATGCCGACGACATGCTGCGACAGGCCGAGCGGCACGGTAAGCGTGCCGTGCAAGAGGCCGAAGGCGGCGCCGGTCATCGCCGCGACGACGACGCCCGCCCACAGATCTCCGCCCGAATAGACGGTGAACCAGCCGGCGAAGGCGCCGGCCGCCATGATGCCCTCGATGCCGAGATTGAGCACGCCGGCGCGCTCGCAGATCAGCTCGCCCATGGTGGCGAAGATCAGCGGCGAGGCGATGCGGATGGCGGCGACCCAGAACGAGGCGGTGAAGAGGATGTCGAGGGCTTCCATCAGGGGGTAACTCTCGTATGGCGCAGGAGGATGTCAACGGAGATGATCATCGTCGTCGACGGCGCAAAGCACCCCCTCACCGCCTCGCCTACGGCGGCTGCGCCGCCGGGCTCGGCACCTCTCCCCCTGCCCGGGGGAGAGGATACGCCCGTCCGGAGTGGCCGCGCTTGCGGGATATGGCGTTTCCTCTCCCCCGGGCAGGGGGAGAGGTGGCCCGAAGGGCCGGTGAGGGGGTGCTTGTGCCGTTCCATCCTCACCTCCATTTGACGCGATACCGCGTCAGCATGATCGCGGTGACCATTGTGAGCAAAGCGGTCGCGACCATGACGTCGGCGATGTAGCTGGGAACGCCGGCGGAGCGGCTCATGGCGTCGGCGCCGACGAAGATGCCGGCGACGAAGATGGCGGAGACCACCACGCCGAGCGGATTGAGCATGGCGAGCATGGCGACCACGATGCCGGAATAGCCGTAGCCCGGCGACAGATCGAGCGTCAGGTTGCCCTTGAGGCCGGCGACCTCGGAGAAGCCGGCAAGGGCCGCGAGGCCGCCGGAGAGGAGCGCGGTGCGCACCAGAACCTTGTTGACGGGAATGCCAGCGAAGGAGGCTGCCTGCGGGTTGTGGCCGACGGCGCGCATCTCGTAGCCGAGCGTCGTCTTCTTCATGACGAACCAGATGGCGACGGCGGAGAGGATGGCGACGACGAAGCCGTAGTGCAGGCGCTTGCCGGTGATGATGCGCGGCAGGCGGGCGTCGGCGACGAGTTTCTGCGATTGCGGCCAGCCGAGGCCGGTCGGGTCCTTCAGGATGCCTTCGAGCAGCATGGACACGAAGAGCAGCACGATGAAGTTGAGCAGCAGCGTTGTGACCACCTCGTCGACGCCGAAGCGGACCTTGAGGATTGCCGGCCCGAGCAGCAGGAGCGCGCCGGCGGCCATGGCGCAGATGGCGATCAGCGGCAGGAGCACGGCGGCCGGCAGCGGCAGCGCGCCAGTGCCGAGAACCACGGTGATGACCGCGCCGGCATAGAGCTGCGCCTCGGCGCCGATGTTCCAGAGTTTGGCGCGGAAGGCGACGGCGATGGCAAGGCCGGTGAAGATCAAGGGCGTGGCGCGGGTCAGCGTCTCGACAAGGGCGAATTGCGAGCCGGCGGCGCCCTTCAGCACCAGGCCGAAGACCGCGAAGGGCGAGGCGCCGGCGGCCATGACAAGGAGCGAGGCGATGAGGACGGTGACGGCGACCGCGCC
>JAUYMV010000664.1 GCA_030698645.1 Mesorhizobium sp. | reverse complement strand
AGCTTCAACGTGTCGCCGCCGCTGGCCGGCAGCTATTTCAACAAGGTCGAGTGCTTCTGCTTCACCGACACCACGCTGAAGCCGGGCGAGAAGATCGACATGCCGGTGGTTTTCTACATCGACCCGTCGATCGTCGACCAGCCGGAACTCGCCAATCTCAAGACCATCACCCTGTCCTACACCTTCTTCCCGATCGAAACGGCAACGCCGGTCGCATCGAAGGCGGGGGCAGACACTTCCACGACCGACACCACCAGAATCGGGGGCTGACATGGCCGACGGGCACGCAAAACCGCAGCACGACTATCATATCATCGACCCCAGCCCGTGGCCGTTCATCGGCGCCATCGGTGCGCTGATCATGGCGATCGGCGGCGTGGCATGGATGCAGAGCATGAAGGGCGGCTCGCTCCACCTGTTCGGCATCGAGTTCGCCAACTCGCATTACTGGCTCTTCGCGATCGGCCTCGTGATCGTGCTCTATACGATGTTCGGCTGGTGGTCGGACACCATCAGGGAAGCGCATGAGGGGCACCACACGCGTGTCGTGTCACTCCACCTGCGCTACGGCATGATCATGTTCATCGCCTCGGAGGTGATGTTCTTCGTGGCCTGGTTCTGGGCGTTCTTCGACGCCAGCCTGTTTCCCAACGAGGCGGCGCAGGTTGCCCGTGAGGCCTTCACCGGCGGCGTCTGGCCGCCGAAGGGCACCGAGGTCCTCGATCCCTTCCATCTGCCGCTCTACAACACCATCATCCTGCTGCTCTCGGGCACCACGGTGACCTGGGCGCACCACGCGCTGCTGCACGACGACCGCAAGGGACTGATCTGGGGCCTTGCGATCACCGTCGGACTCGGTGTGCTGTTTTCGATGGTGCAGGCCTACGAATACATCCACGCGCCGTTCGCCTTCAAGGACTCGATCTACGGCGCGACCTTCTTCATGGCGACCGGCTTCCACGGCTTCCACGTGCTGATCGGAACGATCTTCCTGCTGGTCTGCCTGATCCGCGCCATGCGCGGCGACTTCACGCCGAAGCAGCATTTC
>JAUYMV010000659.1 GCA_030698645.1 Mesorhizobium sp. | reverse complement strand
GCAGCGCGAACACGAGGATCAGCATGATCATGGCGATCTGCGCCGCCCCCTCCAGGCTGCCGCGGTTCAGCCAGGTGGAATAGACCGAGAAGGTCAGCGTCCTGACGCCGAGATACTCGGCCGCGCCGATATCGTTCAGCGTCTCCATCAGGACCAGCGCGACGCCCGCCGCGATGGCGGGCTTCGCAACCGGCAGCAGCACGCGGCGAAAGACCGTGAACGGCCGCGCGCCGAGCGTACGCGCCACGTCGGCGATGTTGCGGCCCTGCATGATGAAGACGATGCGCGTGGTCAGGTAGACATAGGGAAACAGCACGGCCGACATGACGAGGGCCGCACCACCGGTCGATCGTATGTCGGGAAACCAGTAGTCGCGCGCGCTCGTCCAGCCGAACATCTCGCGCAGCGCCTCCTGGATGGGGCCGGTGAAGTGAAAGAACTCGGCGAAGGCATAGGCCGCGAGATAGGGCGGCACCGCGAACGGAAGCACCAGCGCCCAGCTCATCATGCGGCGCAGCGGGAAGTCGAACGCCACCACCAGCCAGGCGCTGACGACGCCGATCGAGGCCGTGCCGATGGTGACGAGCACGAGCAGGAGCAGGGTGGTCCGCAGCGCCCCCGGCAGCACGTTGCGCATCAGATGCGGCCAGTCGGCGCCGCTGCCGGACAGCGCGATGAAGGCCAGCGTGACGATCGGCAGCAGCACGATCGCACTGATGATCGCCGCCGGCAGCACCGCCAGTGGATAGCGCAGGCGCCGCACGCGCAAGGCGCGCGGGGTGTCGGGTGGCGCTGCGGGCGCTGCCGCGCTCAGCATCTGCGCACACCCCCAGGTCGGCGATCGCCGTCAACGCCGGAACGCGTATCGGGCGGGTTGCCCCGCCCGATCCGGTCGTTGATGTGAGATTGCCGGCTCAGCTTGACGGACCGTCGTCGAGGCCGACGCGGTCGACCATTTCGGACGCCGCCTTGCGGTTCTTGGCGATGTCGGCGAGCGGCAGCGTGTCGGCGGTCAGCGTGCCGAAGGACTGGACGATCGCCGAGGCGGCGAGGCCGGGCTGAACCGGGTATTCGAAGACCTGCTCGGCATAGACTTCCTGCGCCTTGCTGCTCGACAGGAACTGGATCAGCTTGACCGCGTTGTCGCGGTTCGGCGCGTTCTTGGCGAGTGCCGCGCCCGAGATGTTCACGTGCGTGCCGCCGGTCTCGAAGGTCGGGAAGATGACCTTGATGGCGCCGGCCCACTCCTTCTCGGCCGGCTCCTTCTCGTTCGTCGCCATCAACCCTACATAATAGGTGTTGCCGAGCGCGATGTCGCACTCGCCCGAGAAGATGGCCTTGGCCTGCGGCCGGTCGCCGCCATCCGGCTTGCGCGCCAGATTGGCCTTCAGCCCCTTCATCCATTCCTCGGTCTTCGCCTCGCCCCAATGCGCGATTGCCGCCGAGAAGAGGGCCAGATTGTAGTCGTGCTGGCCGGACCGCATGCAGATCTTGCCCTTCCACTTCGGGTCGGCCAGCTCGGCATAGGTGATCGGCGCGTCGCCGACCCGCTCCTTGGACGCATAGAGAACGCGGGCGCGCTTGGTCAGGCCGAACCAGTTGCCCTCGGGGTCGCGATATTCGGCCGGGATGTTGGCGTTGACGGTGGCGTCGTCGAGTGGCTGCGTGACGCCCTTGTCCTTGGCGGCGGTCAGGCGGCTGATGTCGACGGTCAGGATCACGTCGGCCGGCGAATTGGCGCCCTCGGCCGCGATGCGCTCCTCCAGGCCCTTGTCGAGGAACAGCAGTTCCGTCTTGATCCCGGTCTCGGCTGTGAAGGCGTCGAGCACGGGCTTGATCAGGTCGGGCTGGCGATAGGAATAGATGTTGACGGTGTCGGCGAACGCCGTCGACGCGGTCAGGCCGGCCGCGAATGCGATGGCGGCCCAGCCGGCAACCGCCGGGCGCAAGAAGGAATGGCTCATGATCTGTCTCCTGCCCCTCAGGGTCAATGTCGCGCGCGGCCGCCGGATTCGTGCCCGAGCTGTCGTCGTGAAACTTGACACTGAATGACAGGATTTAGCTCTCCCGTCAAGAAAGCGGAACAACTTCATGAGTTTAGAAACATTCTAAACGAAGCCGCGGACTATCGTGCCGGTCTAGCCGGCCAGGACGCGGGTCGAGGGGAAGGTGATTTCGACCATCGTTCCTTCGGTCGGCGCCGAGCTGATCGCGAAGCGCGCCCGGTTCGCCTCGACCATCGCCTTGGTCAGCGGCAGGCCGAGCCCGGTGCCGTCGCCGCGCGATCGCTTCAAGGCGTTGATTTGCTTGAAAGGCTTCAGCGCCTGTTCGATTTCGCCCTGCGACATGCCGACGCCGGTGTCGCGCACCCGCATGACCACGTCGCCGGTCGGCTCATAGGCGGTCGAGACGATCACCTGTCCGCCCGCCTGCGTGTAGCGCACCGCGTTCGACAGCAGGTTGAGCGCGATCTGGCGGATCGAACGGAGATCGGCGACCACCTCCGGCAGCTTCGAGGCGAAGCTGGAGCGGATGATGACGCGGTTGCGATTGGCCTGCGGCTGCATCATCGCGACGGCTTCCGCCAGCGTCTCGTTCAACGAGACCGCCTCATAGGCCATTTCCTGCTCGCCGGCCTCGATCTTCGAGATGTCGAGCAGGTCGTTGACCAGGTCGAGCACGTGGTTGCCCGAGCGGTTGATGTCGCGCAGATAGTCGCGGTAGCGGTCATTGACGATCGGGCCGAACTTCTCGTCGATCATCAGCTCCGAAAAGCCGATGATGGCGTTGAGCGGCGTGCGGATCTCATGGCTGATGCGGGCGAGGAAATCGGTCTTTTGCGAGGACGATCGTTCG
>JAUYMV010000657.1 GCA_030698645.1 Mesorhizobium sp. | reverse complement strand
CTGCCGGGCCACGCAAGGCGCCTGGCGCTCTGGATGGCGCGCCGCGCCCGCGCCAACGCTTTGCGCCCCGGACGAACCTCGCCGCTGAAGCCCGGCCGCGCGCCCGGCGCGCCGAAGCGCCCGACGCACGACGTGCACGATATACTGGGCGATGTGCATTACTTCGCCCGCGAGGCGCTGAAGCCGCCCGACACGTCCTGAGGGAAACGGTCCCCGGCGCGCCCCTGACCTCCGCCTCGGTTTCGATCGTCCGGGGCCGGGCGCGTTCGCGCCGCGCGCCAGGGTCGTCGCGGAGTCGGGCGGCCGGCGCCGCGCCGGCGCGGCCAAAAACGGCAGCGACCTTTTGCCCGGACCGGTTGTTCGAAGTCGCCGGCCGGTTGTGCTATGCTGACCGCCATACCCACCCAATCCGGACCAAGGAATATTGCCCGAATGCTGCATGTTGACATCCCCACCCGCTCGGAAATCGTCTCCCTCAACAAGGTGCGCGCGCCGGCCTGCGTGTCGATCTATCTCAGGACGACGCCGCTGACCCAGCAGTCCGACGCCTCCCGCATTGAGCTGGGAAATCTTGCAAGGCAGGCGCGCGAACAGCTCGAGGCCGTCGGTCTCGACAAGCGCCAGCTGGCCGCGCTGATGGAGCATCTCGACGATCTCCAGGAGGACGAGGAGTTCTGGAGCTTCCAGGCCAACAGCCTCGCCGTCCTGGCGACGCCGGACACGATGCGCACCTTCCGCCTCGCCAACGCGCTGACGCCGATGGTGGAAGTGTCCGACCGGTTTCACCTCAAGCCGCTGCTGCGCGCGATCACCTTCCCGCATGCCGCCTTCGTCCTGGCGCTGTCGGAAAACGCGGTGCGGCTGGTCGAAGTGCACGCCGACCTTCCGGCGCGCACCGTCAAGGTGGACGGCCTGCCCAGGGACGCGGCGAGCGCGGCTGGCAAGTCGACGCTGAACGACCGCACCGCGAGCACCCGCATCCAGGCGTCCGAAGGCCAGAACATCCGCTTCCGGCAATATGCCCGCACGGTCGACGCGGCGCTGCGCCCGGTGCTGGCGGGCCTGGACACGCC
>JAUYMV010000594.1 GCA_030698645.1 Mesorhizobium sp. | reverse complement strand
CCTTGGCGCTTTCGAAATTGGTGTAGAAGACGAAGCCATGCGCGTCGAAGCCCTTCAGCAGCACCATGCGCACGTCCGGCATGCCGTCGCCGTCGACGCTTGCCAGGGCGACCGCGTTCGGGTCGTTGACCTCGCTCTTCGTGGCGTCGGCCAGCCACTCGCCGAACAGCGCGAACGGCTCGTCGCGCGTGGTGAAGTCACCCTCTGTTAACCCTGTGGCGGCCATAGTCTCATCCTGGCGTGCGCTGGAATCCTCTGGAGATGACCCATTGCCGGGTGAAGTGCAAGACGAGACGGTGAAAACGGGGGCGCGTCGCGTCGCCGCCGCATCCGTTCTGGCCGCGCTTGTGGCCTGCGCTGCCACTGTCTCCGGTTGCGCCGGCGGCGGCTTCGGGCTGCGCAAGGCGGAAGCCGATCCGACGATCCTCACCGGCGCGCTGCCGCCCGCTTCCGACGGCGTGGCCGACTCCCAGCGCATTTCCGACCAGGCGACGGTCCGCAACGCCATCTCCTCCGCAAACATCGAGGATCTGAACGGCGCGCCGATTGCCTGGGCGAATGTCGATACCGGCTCGCGCGGCACCATCTACGGCGTGTCGGAGCGGCGCGAGGGCGGCGTGCTGTGCCGCCGCTTCACGGCATCGCGGGAAAGCTTCCAGGGCATCTCGCTCTACAGGGGCGAGGCCTGCGCGGCCGGCGATGGCGCGTGGTGGATGCGGTCCTTCGACGAAAGCTGATTGCCGGCCGCGATCTGGAATTTCTTCCTAGCCACTCTCATATATAGTGCAACCAACCCCTCTGGAATCAGTTGCAGGCAAATCCGATGCGCAATCCCTACGACGTGCTGGGCGTAGCGAAAAACGCGACGCCCAAGGACATCAAGTCGGCCTACCGAAAACTCGCCAAGAAGCATCATCCGGATCAGAATCAGGACGATGCCAAGGCGAAAGACCGGTTCGCCGCCCTCAATCAGGCCTACGAGATCCTCGGCGACGAAAAGCGCCGGGGCGCGTTTGATCGCGGCGAGATCGACGCCGAGGGCAAGCCGCGCTTCGCCGGCTTCGAGGGCGCGCAGGCCGGCCCGATGGGCGGCGGGCGGCGCACCGCGCAGGGGCCGGGCGGCGCCCAGTTCGAGTTCCGCACCTCGGGCGGTCCTGGCGGCGGTCCGTTCGGCGGCGGCGGCGACATCTTCAGCGAACTG
>JAUYMV010000612.1 GCA_030698645.1 Mesorhizobium sp. | reverse complement strand
CAGGACACCGACGGCACCGTGACGCCGCAGGATGCCGCGCTCGACTGGGCGATCGGCAAGAAGAAGACGGATTTCGTCGGCATTCGCGGCCTGACCCGGCCTGACCTCGTGGCCAAGGGACGCAAGCAACTCGTCGGGCTGAAGACCAAGGACCCGAAGGTGGTGCTGGAGGAGGGCGCGCAGATCGTCGCCGACCCGAAGCAGGCGATCCCGATGACGATGATCGGGCACGTTACCTCGTCCTACTGGTCGGAAAACTGCGGACGGTCGATCGCGCTGGCGCTGGTCATCGACGGTGCCTCGCGCATGGGCGAAACGCTGCATGTGCCGATGCCGAAGGGCACGATCGAGGTCGAGATCGCCGGCCAGGTGTTCTTCGACGAAAAGGGAGAGCGGCTCCATGGCTAAGGCAGCGGCAAAGACGGTTATCGCCCCCCGCGCGCATCCACTCGCCGGGCGTTCGGTCAAGAACGGAGCGGTCACGCTGGCGCCGGCGGATTCCGCGCGCCGCCTGGCGTTGCGGGCGCCGACGGACTCTGTCGCGGCGCTTTCGAAGGCGCTCGGCGTGAAGCTGCCGGTGACGCCGAAGAGTTCGGCCGGCAACAAGGCGGGCGACCGCAGCGCGCTGTGGCTCGGACCGGACGAATGGCTGGTAATCGATACGGCCGGTAACGACCCGCTCGCGGCGTGCGCCGGCGTGAAGGCCCTGCATTCGGCGGTCGACGTGTCGCATCGCAACACGGCGATCCTGGTCGCGGGCCGCGGCGCGGAGGCGACGCTGAACGCGGGCTGCCCGCAGGACCTGTCGCCCGCGGTCTTCCCTGTCGGCGCCTGCTCGCGCACGATCCTTGGCAAGATAGAGGTGGTGATCTGGCGCACGGGCGCGGATGCGTTCCGCGTCGAATGCTGGCGCTCGTTTTCCGCCTATGCGTTCGATTTTCTCGAGGAAGCGGCGCGCGACGCGGTGTTCGCCGCCTGAGGCGTCAGTGGACCGTCGGTCGGTTCTCGGCAACGAGCGTGGTCGGAACGGCATAGGCCAACTCGACCCTGTCACGACCGGTGTCCTTCGCGGCATAGAGCCGTTCGTCCGCGGACCGGAACAAATCGCCGAAGTTGATCGGGCCCTCGAAGCAGACGCCGCCGATGCTGACCGAGAGAGCGCGACGTTCGCCACCGGGGCGGAACTCGGCCTCGCTCACCGCGCTTCGAATCCGCTCGGCGACGAGTGCCGCCTCGGCCGGGGTGGTGTCGGGCAGGAAAACGCCGAACTCCTCGCCGCCCAGCCGCCCGAAGACATCGGATTTGCGCAACGACAGCCTGATCCCGTCCGCTTATGATCATCAGCGCCTCGTCGCCGCGATGGTGACCGAAATTGTCGTTGATCGCCTTGAAGTGGTCGGCGTCGATGACGAGCATCGCGCCATGCTTTCCGCCGCGCATGCGATCGAGGTGGCCTTCGACCTGCGTCGTGAACGCGCCGCGGGTCAGGCAGGCAGTCAGGCTGTCGGTGGCGGCGACCACGCGGAGCTTGTGATTGGCGATCGCCAGTTCGCGAAGCTTGAAGGTCAGATAGGCGAACAAGGGACCCGCCAGAATGATCGGAATGACGATGGCGCTGATCACGCCGGCCCCGACCGCGGCGGGCGCGACGGCGCGGAAGAAGAAATAGTTGAAGGTGACGGCGATGGCGATGCAGCTGAGGGTGCCGAAGACTGTCCAGCTGGCCAGTTTGAGCCAACCGCGCAGCGAGATACCGAAAAACCTCATGGACATCGACCTCCTCCTTCGCCGGCTACTCTAGTCGCCTTGCGTTAAGGTCCGGTCAGGAGGAAAGGTCAATTTACAGCTAACGAAACCAGCCTTGCGGGCACTCAGATGGCGGTGATGCCGCCGTCGGCGGCGAGCGCCTGGCCCGTCATGAAACCGTTCTGCGGATCGCAGGCGAACAGGATGACGCTGACGATCTCGTCGACCTCGGCGAGCCGCTTCATCGGCACGCCGCGGGTCAGTTCGGCGGCCGCGGCCTCGATGCCGCTCGGCGACATCTTCAGGAAATCGAGCGCCATGGCGGTGCGCGCGAAGGAGGGGCATACGGCATTCACGCGGATGCCCTTGGTGGCGTATTCGGCCGCCGCCGACCGGGTCAGGCCGATGACGCCGTGCTTGGCGGCGGAGTAGACCGACAGACGCGGGGCGCCGGAGAGCCCCGCGACCGAGGCGATGTTGACGATCACACCGGTGCGCCCGGAGGCGCGGTGCTGCTTTTCCATGACTGGCAGCTG
This sequence comes from Mesorhizobium sp., assembly GCA_030698645.1. Classification (GTDB taxonomy): domain Bacteria; phylum Pseudomonadota; class Alphaproteobacteria; order Rhizobiales; family Rhizobiaceae; genus Mesorhizobium_A. Next base: position 1,923 of record JAUYMV010000612.1, on the reverse strand, counting down.
GTATTTCATGGCGTAGAACACGCCCATCAAATCGATGTCGATGATGCGCCGCGCTTCGTCGGAAGGCACCTGCGGCAGCTTGACGAAACTCTGGGCGATGCCCGCATTGTTGATGGCGATGTCGAGTCCGCCAAAGCGTTCGACCGCCAGTTTCACGAGCTGTTCGGAGAGGCCTTCCTGCGACACGTCGCCGGCAAGCGTCGCGGTCTCGGCGTCGAGCGAAGCGGCAAACGCATCGAGCGGTTCCGCTTTCATGTCGGAGAGCACCAGCCTGGCGCCCGCCTGCGCCAGACGCTCGGCCGTGCGGCGACCAAAACCACCGGTTGCACCCGTGACAAGTGCGATCATACCTTCGAAGCGTCGCACATCATTCTCCACTTTCGATCATCTGCATGGCCAGGCCCGCGAGAAGACCGACAGCCTCGCCATACATGCGTGCTTTTTCGGGATTGGACGCGTTGCCGTCAAGTGCGCGCCGGTAGACGCCCTGGCAGATGGCGGCAAGGCGGAAGAAGGAAAAGGCGAGATAAAACCGCCAGTTGCCTATTTCCGGGATGCCGCGGCGGCGGCAATAGGCCGCGACATATTCCGACTCCGTCGGCAGACCGATCGCCGTCCGGTCAATCCCCGCCAGCCCGCGGAAGCCCGAATCGTAGGGCAGGCGCCATTGCATGCACTGGTAGGCGATATCGGCGTAGGGGTGGCCGAGGGTGGACAGTTCCCAATCGAGGACCGCGATGATCTCGGGCCGGTCGGCGGCGAACATCACATTGTCCAGCCGATAGTCGCCGTGGACGAGGGACACCAGGCCGTCGTCGGCGGGCAGATGCGTTTCCAGCCAGGCGATCAACCGGTCCATGGCGTCGACCGCGCCCGTTTCGGAAGCGCGATACTGACTCGTCCAGCGACCGAGCTGGCGCTCATAGTAGTTTCCCGGCCTGCCGAAGTCGCCGAGGCCGACCGCCTCGATATCGACATCGTGAAGGGCGGCGAGCGTGGCGTTCATCGCGTCCGAGATCGCCGCGCGTTCCGCGTTGTCGCGGGCTTCCGGCAAGCTCGGATCCCACAGGACGCGGCCGCCGAGATATTCCATGACGAAGAACATCCGCCCGATCGGCGAGTCCTCGTCGGACAGATGCAGCATGCGCGGCACCGGCACGGCGCTGCCTTCGAGCGCCTTCATGACGCGGTATTCGCGGTCAACCTGGTGCGCCGATTTCAGGAGCGCGCCCGGCGGCTTGGCGCGCAGGACGAACCTGCCGCCGGTCGCTTCAAGCAGGTAGGTCGGGTTTGACTGGCCGGCCTTGAACTGGGTCACCGCGACAAGCTGGCCGAATCCGTCGATCCGTTCGGCCAGATAGGGGCCAAGCTTCGCCGCGTCGAGGGCGTTCGCGTCGCTCATGCGGAGACTTCCGGCCGGTCGAGGACCGAGATGGTCAGCCAGCGCGCCGTCAGCGCGGGCTTCAGCGAATTCTCGATCTCGATCGTCACGTCGTAGTTGATCTGCACCATGCCGGACGGGCGCACATTGGCCGCCGCGAGGACGAAGCGTGTGCGGATGCGCGTGCCTGAACGGACCGGGGCGGAGAAGCGGACGTTCTCGAAGCCATGGTTGATCGCCATGCCGGAGCCGGCGAGCGGCGGCAGGGTTTCGTAGGTCATCGCCGAGAGCAGCGAGAGCAGCAGGAAGCCGTGCGCGATGGTGCCGCCAAACGGCGTTTCGGCCATCGCACGCTTCGGATCGACGTGGATGAACTGATGGTCGTCGGTCGCATCGGCAAACTGGTCGATCATCTCCTGGGTCACGGCACGCCAGGGCGACAGGCCGACCTCGGTGCCGACGGCCTTCAGCAAATCGGGGATTTCGATCGGAATCTTGGGATCCAGGGGCATTGTGACGCCGGTTTCAATCCTTGAACAGCG
>JAUYMV010000602.1 GCA_030698645.1 Mesorhizobium sp. | reverse complement strand
TTGCGCCAGTTCGTCGAGATAGGCCTGCCAGCGTCCAGCCTTCTCGTGGCCGAGCTCGTGCAGATAGTTCCAGGTGAAGATGCCGGTGTCGTGGCCATCGTCGAAGCTGATGCGTACGGCATAGTTGCCGGTCGGCTCGATCTTCGTGATAGCGACGTTTTTCTTTCCGGGGACGGTGACGCGCTGTTCGGGGGAATGGCCCTGCACCTCGGCAGACGGCGACACGACGCGCAGCAATTCAGCCGGCAGTTCGAAGGCGTGGTGATGGCCCGGGAAGGTCACGGTCAGCACCCTGCGGTCCTTCGAGACACGGAGTTCGGTCGGTGCGGTCATCAATCAAATCCTCGTCGCGGCCTCGCTAGCCTGCTACGCCGGATCGACACGGTTGGAAAGAGCGACGAAGACGGGCGGGCGCCGAACCCCGCAATTGCGTGCAGTACTCTTGAACCCTCGCCTCAAAAAGCCGACATTGAAATGACAACAACATCGGCGGCGGATGCCGACGCAAGGGCGGAAAATGGCAGAGCAGATGTTCGACACAGCACGAACCGCGCCGATGATCGACCCCTTCGGACGTTCGATCTCGTATCTGCGTGTCTCCGTGACGGACCGCTGCGACTTCCGCTGCACCTATTGCATGGCCGAGGACATGGCCTTCCTGCCCAAGAAGGACCTGCTCAGCCTCGAGGAACTCGACCGGCTGTGCGCCGTGTTCGTCGAGAAGGGCGTCAGGAAGCTGCGGCTGACCGGCGGCGAGCCACTGGTGCGCAAGAACATCATGCATCTGGTGCGCCAGATCTCGCGCCACCTGAAGAGCGGCGCGCTGGAAGAGTTGACGCTCACCACCAACGGTTCGCAATTGTCGCGCTTCGCGGCCGAACTCGCCGATTGCGGCGTGCGGCGCATCAACGTCTCGCTCGACACGCTGGACCCCGAGAAGTTCCACGCCATCACCCGATGGGGCGACCTGCAGCGCGTGCTGGAGGGCATCGACGCGGCGCAGGCGGCCGGCCTGAAGGTCAAGCTGAACGCGGTCGCGCTGAAGGGGTTCAACGACCGCGAATTGCCTGAAATGCTACGTTGGGCGCATGGCCGCGACATGGACCTGACGGTCATCGAAACCATGCCGATGGGCGAAATCGACGAGGACCGCACCGACCAGTATCTGCCGCTGTCTTTGCTGCGCGCCGATCTGGAGCGCCAGTTCACGCTGAGGGACATCCCCTACAAGACCGGCGGGCCGGCGCGCTATGTGGAAGTCGCTGAAACGGGCGGTCGTCTCGGCTTCATCACGCCGATGACGCACAATTTCTGCGAAAGCTGCAACCGGGTGCGCCTGACCTGCACCGGCACGCTCTACATGTGCCTCGGACAGGACGACGCCGCCGACCTGCGCGCGCCGCTGCGGGCATCGGAAGGCAACGAGCTGCTGTCCAACGCCATCGACGAAGCGATCGGCCGCAAGCCGAAGGGCCATGACTTCATCATCGACCGACGCACGAAGCAGCCGACGGTCGCGCGCCATATGAGCGTCACCGGAGGCTGAGCCGATGGGCGGCGGGATCTGGCTTCGCATGGTCGCGGCCGGACTGGCCGCAGCAGCAGCGGCGAGCACCGCCTTCGCCGAGGATTTTCGCTATCGGAATGACCGCTTCGGCACCACGCTGACAGTGCCCGTCGACGTCTTCACCATCCAGCTTCCGGGACCCGAGAACGGCGACGGCCAGGCCTGGCGGGCGCGCGACGGCGCGGAACTCTTCGTCTACGGCGCCTACAATGTGCTCGAGCAAACGCTGGATGAGCTTTGCAGCGATGTCGCGTCCGGCGGAGACGCCCGCGTCGAGATCACCTATCGCCGCGTGGCGGACGATTGGTGCGTGGTTTCCGGCACGGCGGGTCGCACGATCTTCTACGAGCGCCATGAGTTCGGCCTGGACGAAGAGGTCATCCACAGCCTGGCGATGCGCTACCCTGCGGCCTTGCGCGGCCGCTACGATCCGCTGGTCGGTCCGATCGCCACGTCGCTCGGAAGTCCCTGAGCCGGGCGCCGCTCGAACCGGTCGCAGGCGAGTTATTGCTGCAGCGTCTGAATATAACCGGCAAGTTCGTGAATTCGTTCCTGCGCGACGATCTCGCCACCGTTCGGGCCGTAGACCTGCACGTCCTCGTCCAGAAACTGCCTGCCCCAGACCGGCATGTCTCGCTCCCCATGACCCGGAACAACGAAGCGGCCGTCGATGACGGCGTAGACGCGGAAGTAGGGGAATTCCCCGCCGTTCTTCTTCTCCAATTGGGTCAGATCGGCCGGCGGAACCCGCAACGTCTCGGCCAAGGCCCCATTCCCCTTGCCTCTCGGCCCATGGCAAGCGGCGCACGAGTTCAGATATTCGGCCTGGCCATACGGCATCTCCTGCGCAACGCCGCTGCCGCTGGACAACAGAATAGCCGTAGCCGCGGCGAACCATTTGTGCATATCGAGTCTCCGAAGCCGCATTGTCTGCTATCTGCATAATTCCAAGCGCCGCCAAGCTCCTTGATCCGCATCAAAGCGAGAACCGGAATGCGGGTCCTAATGTTGCAGCTCATTGCCGACCGGCGGTGCGCCCGAGAAACTGGATCGATCGAACATGTTGAAAGCAACCGCCCTCTCCGCCGTCTGGCTCTTGGCCGTTCCGGCGGCATCGGCTGCCGAGTCGGGCGATTCGGCGCTGGGAAAAGTCCTCGTCGAGACGAATTGCGCGCGCTGCCACGGCATCGGAAAAAGCGACACGAGTACGCATCCCGAGGCGCCGGAATTCCGCAAGCTGTCGGAGCGCTATCCACTCGACGCACTCGAAGAAGCCTTCGTCGAAGGAATCTACTCCGGCCACCCGGACATGCCAGAATTCGTCGCCTCGCCAACCCAGATTGCCGACATCATCGCCTATATCGCGACGCTCAATCCGGAATAGTCCAGTCACAGGCGCCGCGTTGCCCCGACTTGCCGGAACGCGCACGTCGCCTTCACTTGGCTATTCCGGCCGCCCACGCCAGTCGCGCAGTGTATTCGGCTTCGTCACGACTTGTTGCGTAATCGCAAAGAATGTGACCGCGACTGGAACTACACCTCCTCCTATCGAAGCAGAAGACGAATAGGAGATGCAAATGTTCACGCGACGCGAAGCCCTCATGGGGGTCGCAACGGCCGCCATTCTGACCACACTGCCTCCGTTTGCCGTTTCCGCACAGGCCGACGAGGCCGTCATCAATGCACTGCCACGGGTGAAGGTGAAGCTCGTCGCGCCGCCCTTCGTGCACGCGCACGACCAGGTCGCCGTCGGGGGGGCGAAGGTGGTCGAATTCACGATGACCATAGTGGAGAAGCCGATCATCCTCGACGACGAGGGCGCCACGCTCCATGCGATGACCTATGACGGCTCCGTGCCGGGGCCGCTGATGGTGGTGCATCAGGACGACTATGTCGAACTGACGCTGATCAATCCCGATACCAACTCGCTGGCCCACAACATCGACTTCCACGCCTCCACGGGCGCGCTCGGCGGCGGCGAACTGACGCTGATCAACCCCGGCGAGCAGGTGACGCTGCGCTTCAAGGCGACGCGCACGGGAACCTTCGTCTATCACTGCGCGCCCGGCGGTCCGATGATCCCGTGGCATGTCGTTTCGGGCATGAGCGGCGCGATCATGATCCTGCCGCGCGACGGGCTGAAGGACGAAAAAGGTGCTCCGCTCAGCTACGACAAGGTGTTCTACATCGGCGAAAACGACTTCTACATCCCGCGCGACGAATCCGGCGCCTACAAGTCCTTTGAATCGGCCGGCGACGGATATGAGGACATGCTCAAGGTGATGCGAGGCCTGATCCCGACGCACGTCGTCTTCAACGGCGCCAAGGGTTCGCTGACCGGCGAGAACGCCATGAAGGCAAAGGTCGGCGAGACCGTGCTGATCGTGCATGCCCAGGCCAACCGCGATACCAGGCCGCACCTGATCGGCGGCCATGGCGACTATGTCTGGGAAATGGGCAAGTTCGCCAACCCGCCGGCCAAGGACCTCGAGACCTGGTTCATCCGCGGCGGCTCGGCCGGCGCTGCGCTCTACACGTTCCGCCAGCCCGGTATCTATGCTTATGTGAACCACAATCTCATCGAGGCGGTGGAACTCGGCGCGACCGCGCATTTCAAGGTTGAAGGCGACTGGAACGACGACCTGATGAAGCAGGTCGACGCACCGCGCGCCATCACCACCAACTGATCGCGCCTGTCTTCCGAACAATACGATCCGCCGGTTTTCGGCGGATCGAGATTCGTATGGGGCATGCGTCATGCAACGGCCTGCGCAAATTCTGATCGGCAGTGTCACCGCCCTCGTCATGGGAGCGGGCGCGCTGGCAGGCGCGGGCTCCGCCGCGCCGGAGGCCGATGGCGCGAGGCCGCCCACCGTCACGATACTGCCCGGACTGTTCGCCTATCCGAACCCCGGCGAATTCCTCAGGGACGGCCATCCCGTCGCCGGTCCGACCACCCTCGTGTCGTTCGAGCGTCCTTTCGAGATCATGAAGTATCAGGTCAGCGTCGCCGATTACGAAGGCTGCGTCGATGCCGGCGCCTGTCGCCAGGCCGATGCGCCACGGCTGCGCGTGCCGAACAACCCGATTACCGGCGTCAGCTACCTCGATGCGATCGCCTATGCCCGTTGGCAGTCGGAAAGGACCGGCCAGACCTGGCGGCTTCCGACCGCGATGGAATGGGCGTTTGCCGCGGGCGAGCGGTTCGTCGGTGATGCGGCCGACATCGAGAACGATCCAACCAACCCGGCGCGCCGCTGGCTGTCGCTCTATGAACGGGAATCCGCGCGCGGCCGTACGGCGGCGCCGGATGCGCGCGTCCAGGGATCGTTTGGCACGAACACCAAGGGCCTGGCGGACGTCGGCGGCAATGTCTGGGAGTGGACGGCGACCTGCTACGTGCGGGCCACGCTTGCGAGCGATGCGCCGGAAGTCGTCAGCAGGGTCGAGAATTGCGGGGTGCACGTCGTCGAAGGGCGCCATCGGGCCTACATGTCCGACTTCATCCGCGACGGGAAAAGCGGCGGCTGCGCGGTTGGCACGCCGCCCGACAATCTGGGATTTCGCCTGGTGCGGGAGCCACGCAGCCGGTTCGGACTTGCCGGGCTGAAGCGCTATCTGCGCGGCTTGGCAACGCCGGCCACTGATTGACGGGTCGTATGAATCAGCGCCAGCGCGGGGTGACCAGCGCCTTGCCGTAGATGGCCGCGTAGCCATGGCTCACCTACATAAATTGCCGGACGACCCCGCACGGCCATCCGGCGACGCCCCGGCTCCTCGCCGGGGCGATTCAGGGTGCGGCCGACGGCGTCAGTCGGCGGCGGCCGCCTGTTCGAACAATTCGTCGAACACCTTCTTCGCTTTGCCGCTCTGCTTGATGGCCTTGGCCGGTTCGACATTGACGGGCTCGCCGACGACGATCAGCGCCACCATGCCCATGCCGTAATGCGGCGCGCATTTGACGCCGTAGACGCCTTCCTTGGAGAGCGTGACGGTGATTTCCTCGTTCAGCTTGCCCTTGAAGGGCTCCGCGCCGTCCGGAATCATGTCCTTGATCGTTTCGGCCGAATGGCTCTTGTCGGTCGGGACGAACTTGATCGTGTCACCTGGCGCGGCGCGCACGAAATCCGGCTCGAAAACCATGGCGCCCTTGGCGCCCTTGTTGAGCATCTTGATTTCGAACTCCGCAGCGCCGGCAACGCCGGAAAACAACAGGCTGGCGAGAACACCGAGGGCTATGAATGGTTTTTTCATGGTTGTTCCTTGTGAAGTAGACTTTTGCCGCGCGGGCAGTCACCCTTATCTACATCAAGGGGGGGGTCCGGGATTTGCGCTAGCGCAAACCCGGGCAAAGTGCTGTACGGCGTGGTCAGATGCGCGAAAAGGAAGGACGACAATTTGGCAAGCTTGGACAGATCCCTGATTGCCGGCCTCGGTCCGTTTGATAGTCTGACGCCCGAGGCACTCGACCAGGTGCTCGCCCGCGCCCGCTCGGCGCGCTACGCCAAGGACAGCAGCGTCTTCGAGGAGAACGCCGAAGCGCACTCGTTCTTCCTTCTGCTTGACGGACGCATTCGCGTTGTCCGCACGACCCCGCATGGCGACCAAGTCATCGCGCGATACATCGGTGACGGCGAATTGTTCGGAATCGCGGCGGCGATAGGTCGGACCACCTATCCGGCCACCGCGATGTGCGCCGTCGATTGCGTGGTGCTCGCCTGGCCGACGGAAGCCTGGGCCGACCTCGCGGCCCGCTTTCCGTCTTTCGCCGGTTCGACGTTCCGCACGATCGGAAACCGGCTGCAGGAGACGCAGAGCCGCGTTGTCGAAATGGCGACGGAGCAAGTCGGGCAGCGCGTCGCGCTCGCCGTCCTCCGCCTCGTGCGACAGGCCGGGCGAAAGACCCCCGAGGGCCTTGAGATCGACTTTCCGATCTCGCGCCAGGACATCGCCGAAATGACCGGCACCACGCTCCACACCGTCAGCCGCCTGCTCAGCGCCTGGGAGGACGAGGGCATCGTCAAGAGCGCGCGTCAGAAGATCACCGTCATCGATCCGCATCGCCTCATGGTGATCTCGGAACACCGCGCCGGCGCGTGAGCGTCATTCCTGGCCGAATGCCGTGTGGACGATGTCATGCCGGAAGGCCGCTTCATCGGTTTCATGTGCCTGGCAGACATCCCGGATCGTGTGGAACGGGGCGATCGGGCAGCCGACGCACAGAAAGCGGTGCTGAAGAAAGACCGCGATCGTGGCGGGCCACATCCGCATCACGTCATCGACGGACGTTTCCGGAGAAAGAGACTGCCTCGGCGGTGGGCGCGATGCTGCGTTCATGCGCCACATTATCAACTCGACCGGGCCGCTCGTTGCGCTCGCACAAACTCCCGCCGGGCGAAACGCCGAATTGCGCAACCATTCCGAGCGTCGCGCGACAATTCGATGCCCCCGGATTTACAGCGGTGACGACCTGAAATATCGTCGCAATCTGGGCGATTGGCCCGTTTTGGGGATTTACAACATGATACGGACACTAGCACTCGCGATCGGCTTCGCCGGTTTCGCCGGAGCCGCGATGGCGCAGAGCATCGGCGGCACCTACGCCGTTTCGGGAACCAATCACGACGGCTCGACCTATGGCGGCACGGCGGAAATCACGCTGACCAGCGAGACGACATGTGAAATCGTCTGGACCACCGGCTCGACGACTTCAACCGGCATCTGCAGCCGCAACGACGATTCGTTCGCCGCGGCCTATGTGCTCGAAGACGCAGTCGGCCTCGTCATCTACAAGGTCCTCCCCGATGGTACTCTGAACGGCCTCTGGACCATCGCCGGCGAAGGCGGCACCGGCACGGAAGTCCTAATGAAGAAGTGAGAGGCGCACCGGCGAGCCGCTCGCGCGGAAACCGGCCGACGTGAATCTGGCGTAGTGCGCCTGCTCCGACCGGGAGCAGCGGGAGCTGGCCCATGCGTTTGCGGTTGCGGTTTCGGGCTCGGATGATACATCCGGGCAAAAGACCGCAACCGGAAGCGTCATTCTTGCCTTTGTCCCCCAACTTGCGCGGCGCGTTGTTCATGTCGATCTCGATGATCGGCTTCACGCTGAACGACGCCCTCTCGAAATTCGTCTCGGAAAGCATGAACATGGGTCAGCTCATGCTGATCCGGGGCATTTTTGCGACGACTATGATCGCGCTGCTGGCCTGGCATCAGGGGGCATTGATGCCGCTGCGCCGCGTCCTGCATCCGATGGTGGCGTTGCGCGTGCTGGGCGAAGCGGGCGGCACGGTCGGCTTCCTCGTCGCACTGGCGCATCTGCCGCTGGCCAATGTCTCGGCCGTGCTGCAGGCGCTGCCGCTGGCCGTCACCATGGGAGCAGCCCTCGTCTTCGGTGAACGCGTCGGCTGGCGCAGGTGGCTGGCGATCATCGCGGGATTTGCCGGCGTGCTCATCATCGTGCGCCCCGGCTTCGAAGGGTTCAGCATCTATTCGCTGGCGGCGCTGGTCTGCGTGGCGTTCTGCGCCATGCGCGATCTGGCGACGCGCAAGGTGCCGGCGGAAATCCCGACCCTGCTGATCTCGACCGTGACCGCGGCATCGGTCACCATCTGCGGAGCCTTGCTGGTCGTTCCGTTCGGCGGCTGGACGCCGGTGGCGCCGGCCAGCGCCGGCCTTCTTCTGGCCGCCGCGGTCCTGCTCCTGTTCGGATACCAGTTCATCATCCAGGCCATGCGCATCGGCGACATCTCCTTCATCGCCCCCTTCCGCTACACCGCCCTGCTGTGGTCGATCGTGCTCGGCTATTTCATCTTCGCCGACATCCCCGACACGGCCATGATCCTCGGCGCCGTGATCATCGTCGTGTCCGGCCTCTACACGCTCTATCGCGAACGCGTGGTCGGGCGGCGGCGTCCGGCCGCCGAGAGCACGATGCCCGGAATGGCCGTGGACGGCCTGTGATGTCCGGCGCCTATCTGAACCGACGCACGGCCCCGCACATCACGACGCTCGTCCTTGCGACTGCGACCGGCGCGCTGGCGATGAACGTCTTTCTGCCCTCCCTCCCCGCCATGGCGCGCTATTTCGACGCCGACTACGCCGTGGTGCAACTGGCGGTGTCACTCTATCTGGCGGCGACCGCCGTGCTGCAATTGTTCATCGGCCCCGCGTCCGACCGCTACGGCCGGCGACCCGTCATGCTCACCTGCTTCGCGATTTTCATCGTCGCGACCGTTGCGGCGATCTTTGCGCAGAGCATCGAATTCCTGCTCGCCTGCCGCGTGTTGCAGGCATTCGCCGCCGCCGGGATGGTGCTGTCGCGGGCCATCGTGCGCGACACGGTCAGCGCCGATCTCGCCGCCAGCCGCATCGGCTACATCACCATGGGCATGACGCTGGTGCCCATGCTTGGACCGATCGTCGGAGGCTATCTTGACGAACTCTACGGCTGGCAATCGACGTTCATGCTGACGCTGGTGATCGGTTGCCTGGCCTTCGCGGTCGTCTACGCCGATCTCGGCGAAACCAACCGCAACCTGTCGAAGAGCCTGGGAGCCCAGTTCGGGGCTTATCCGGAACTGTTGCGCGCGCGCCGCTTCTGGGGCTACACGCTGACCGCCGCCTTTACCTCCGGCGCATTCTTCGCCTTTCTGGGCGGCGCGCCCTACATCTCGTCGGAAATCCTGCACCTCAGCCCATCCGATTATGGGCTCTACTTTGCGATCATCGGCCTCGGCTACATGGTCGGCAATTTCCTGTCCGGCCGCTTCTCCGGCCGCGTGGGCATCAATCGCATGATGCTGACCGGCAATCTCATTGCGGTCGCCGGAATGGTTCTGGCGCTTGTCCTGTTTTCGGCGGGGTACGCCCACCCGCTGTCGCTCTTCGGGCCGGCGATGTTCACCGGCCTCGGCAACGGCATCACCCTGCCCAACGCCAATGCAGGTATCGTCAGCGTCAGGCCGCACCTGGCCGGGTCCGCATCCGGCCTCGGCGGCGCGCTGCAGATCGGCGGCGGCGCGATCCTGTCGGTGATATCGGGTGCGCTGCTGACCCCGGACTCAGGCCCCTACCCGCTGTTGTGGGTCATGCTTCTGTCGTCGCTGGCGGCGGTGCTTGCGACCGGCTATGTCATCCATGTGGCCCGGCAGGCAGGCAAATTGTAGCGCGTCGCGCGCGGTCCATGAGGACGCAATGATAGCAGGCGTTATCCTGGCGGGCGGGCGGTCGTCACGGCTTGGCGGCGGCGACAAGTCGCTGCTGACGATCGCCGGAGAGCCGATGCTCGGCCGCGTCATCGATCGGTTTGCGCCGCAGGTCGCTTCACTCGCAATCAATGCCAACGGTGACGCAATGCGTTTCGCCGCGTTCAGGCTGCCCGTCCTGGCGGACACGATCACCGGATATGCCGGGCCGCTTGCCGGCATCCTCGCCGGGCTCGACTGGGCGGCCACGCTTGCCGGCGTGACACACCTGGCGACCGTTGCCGGAGATACGCCCTTTCTGCCGCGCGATCTGGTCGAAAGGCTCGCGGCCGGTCGATCGGCCCGTATCGTCATCGCCGCGTCGGGTGGACGGGAGCATCCGGTCGTCGGTCTCTGGCCCTTGGCCACCCGGCTTCCGCTGGCGGAGTTCCTGGCGGACAACGCGACGCGGCGCGTCACGGCCTTCACCCAGGCCATGGGCGCCGGTCATGTCGAGTTCGACCTGTTGCAGGGTCCGTCCGGGGCTGTCGATCCATTCTACAACGTGAACACGCCGGACGACCTTGCCACGGCCCGGACACTCGCAAAGGAAATGGCGCCATGACGCGGCGGGTCTTCGGCATCACCGGTTGGAAGAATTCCGGCAAAACCACGCTCACCGAAAAGCTCGTCGCCGAGTTCACGCGTCGCGGAGTTGCGGTGTCGACCGTCAAACATGCCCACCATGCCTTTGACATCGACAAGGAAGGCACCGATTCGTTCCGCCATCGCGCCGCCGGCGCGCGCGAGGTGGCCATCGTGTCGCAGGGGCGCTGGGCGCTCATGCACGAGTTGCGCGCGGAGGCGGAGCCATCGCTCGACCAGATCCTGGCGCGCCTGGCGCCCTGCGACCTGGTGCTCATCGAGGGCTACAAGCGCGAGGCGCACGCCAAGATCGAGACGCGCCGGCAAGGCACGCGCGATTCCGCGCCACTTTCAGCGACCGATCCGGCGATCGTGGCTGTCGCCAGCGACCATGCGCAACCGGGTGAAACCTTGCCCGTGTTCGATATCGACGACGCGTTGGCGATCGCCGATTTCATTACGCTGGCAACCGGTTTGACGGTGAACCCGGTCGACCGCCGAGGCTGATTCAGATTCCGCCCGACGGCGGCGGCGACGTGCTTTGCGGTTGCATTTCCAATGGAAACAGTGGGAGTATCATGCAATGGCAGGCCGAAACGAGCCTGCTCCGAACCGCGCTGCGACCGCAAGGCCAGACGCAAACGACAAGAAGTGAGAGGAACAGAATGCGTATCCTACCGCGTATCGCGATTTTCGCCGCCACCGCCGTCGCACTGACGATCGGCTCGGCCGGCGCCCAGGACATGAAACTCAAGATCGGCACCGAAGGCGCCTACCCGCCCTTCAACAATCTCACCGCAGACGGCAAGCTGGAAGGCTTCGACATCGACATCGCGAATGCGCTGTGCGCCGAGATGAAGGCGACCTGCGAATTCGTGACCCAGGATTGGGATGGCATCATCCCGGCGCTGCAGGCCGGCAAGTTCGACGCCATCATCGCGTCGATGTCGATCACCGACGAGCGCAAGGAGAAGGTCGACTTCACCAACAAATATTACAACACGCCGCCGGCGATCATCGTGCCGAAGGATTCGACGCTGGCCGACATCGCGCCGGCGACGCTGGCCGGCAAGGCGCTCGGCGTCCAGGGCTCCACCACGCATTCGAACTACGCCGAGGCGGCCTACAAGGACTCACAGATCAAGATGTATCCGACGGCCGACGAGTACCAGCTCGACATCGCCAATGGCCGCATCGACGCGGCGATGGACGACATTTCCGTGCTGAACGGTTTCCTTGCCAAGGAGGCGGGCGCCTGCTGCAAGCTGCTCGGCACCGTTACACCTGATCCGACGATCCATGGTTTGGGCGCGGGCATTGCGGTTCGCAAGGGCGAAACGGCGCTCGTCGAGAAATTCAACGCCGCGATCGACGCCATCCGCGCCAACGGAAAATACAAGGAAATCAACGATAGGTATTTCGACTACGACGTCTTCGGCGGCTGATCCGTCGATGGACTGAAGCATCGACCTGAACGGCGGGATCACTTCCCGCCGTTCGCAATTTTGGCGGTGGTTTCGCGCACCCGGACGGGGTGAACGTGGAAGGTGGTGCGAACGCATGGACAGCGTCTGGACGCTTCTCAGTTTCGGTCCCCAAGGCTGGGGCGACGACATTGCCTATGGCGTCTTCATCACGGTGTCGCTGGCGCTCGCCACCCTCCCCGTCGGCCTGATGATCGGCTTCTTCGTGGCGCTCGCCAAGCAGTCGAGCGAGCCTACGCTGCGGCTCGCCGGCAATATCTACACCACCATCTTCCGCGGCCTGCCGGAACTGCTCACCCTGTTCCTCGTCTTCTATGGCGCGCAGATCGGCCTGCAGCGGGTTGTCAAGGCGATCGATCCCTCGCTCAATATAGAGATCAACAGTTTCGTCGCCGGGATGATCGCGCTCGGCGTCGTCTTTTCGTCCTATGCCAGCGAGGTATTCCTGTCGGCATTCCGCGCCATCCCCATCGGCCAGTATGAGGGCGGCTATTCGATCGGCCTTTCGGAAGGCCAGACGATGCGCCTGGTCGTCCTGCCGCAGCTTATCAAGATCGCCCTGCCGGGCCTCGCCAATCTCTGGCTCATCCTGCTCAAGGACACCGCGCTCGTCTCCGCGATCGGCCTGT
>JAUYMV010000591.1 GCA_030698645.1 Mesorhizobium sp. | reverse complement strand
ACGAAAAGGCGATTGCGCCATACGCGTCGGCGGCGGCGCCGGATGAGGACGCCGCGAGCGCTGCAAAAGCGGCCGCGGCAAAGATGGAAACGCTGGTCCGGTTGCTCATGAGATAGTCCCCCTGTGATGCCGCAAGCAGCTTATGCACCCGCGCGCGGCGTGCAAGCGCTTGTTGCCGAAAGGGTTGACGTGAGCGCCTCCCGCCGGGCGGTATCGGGCGCAAAGAGGCCATTGCCGTTCATGCCCTGGCGCTTGCGCCCAGATGGCGCGCAACCGCCCGCCATCCGGAACCCCGGGGTCCGCCGAACGTTCCCCCTACACACTACACAGCTCCAACGGAGGTTCTCATGAGCCCGCGCACATTCATCACCATCCTTCTTTCCCTGATGATCAACGCTGTGCTGTTCGGCGTCGGCGCGATTCTGGTGCTCTCGGTGCCGGCGCTGAGCGAACAGGCGAAGTTCCTGTTGCCGGTCGTCGTGGTGACCAGCTTCGTCGTGACGCCGTTCATCGCCTGGCGGATGGCCCCGCGCCTGCGCGCCCGCTACTGGAACCCGGAGCACCCCCGATCCGTGGCCAAGTCGTAGTCGAAGCAACGGGGTGTCGTGCGCCGCGACTCGATGGTGGCCGGCGTGACGCGCTGATCAGACGGGCTCGAGACCGAGCCGAGAAAGGCACAGCCTGATCGCCGGCGCGCGGACCGACATCACCTCATCCGAAGGCTGCACCTGAAACACCGACGCATAGCCCTCGGTGCCGAGCCTGCGATGCACATGCGTCACCAGCGTCCGCGCATCGACCACCCAGACCTCCGGAATGCCCCACGCGGCATAGATGCCGATCTTGCGCCCCGTGTCGTAGGCGAGACTCGTATCCGCCACCTCGATGGCCAGCAGGACGTCGGGTCCACGCATGTCTCCCGGCTGGATTGAGCGCGGAAAGACGCAGAAATCCGGCTCGACGAAACTCTTCGGGTCCAGCCGCAAAGTGGTTTCCTGAGCGACGGACAAGTCGTCGGGCAAGAGACGCTGGAAATGCCTGTTCAGCTCGACCTTCACATGCTCATGGCGCGCGCCTTTGGGCGACATCGGCACCACCTCCCCGCCGATCAGTTCGAACCGCTCGCCCTCGTCGATGATACCGGCCGCAACCATCGCCTCGATCTCGGCAACGGTGAACGCACGGCGCTGCATGCCTTCGGCGGCCTGCGTCGTGGCGGGCTCGGGCAGGAATGAATGGGCGACGTGCTCGTTCATGCAAGTCAGCCTATCACGGTTTGCACAATTGGTCTCGGCCGGCTTCTCCGCGTATGGCGCGCAAGCGACCTGCTACCTATGCCGCTGCCCGATCAAGCAGCCCGGCCGCCCGCAATTCCATGTAGATCTTGATCGCATCGAGATCGAGACCGTTCGGCCAGGTTGGCGAGCCCATCTCGACGAAAACACGTGAAAAGAAGGTGGCATCCCTCAGCGGTTCGAACATCGGCCCGCCCGAGAACACGAGCGTCTTCAGATCGCAGACGCCCTCATGTCCATCCGAAAACCGAAGCCACAGACGATACTCCGAGAGCGCCTTCACGCGCAGCACATCCACCATCGGAAACTCTTGCTCAGTCATCGGGCCCTGCGATCTTGTCCATTGGCTGGCCGGAAATGCCCATCTGCCAATTATGCTCAAGTTCGGTTTGGTGCGCCAGTGCCCAGTCGCGGACGATGTTGGTGGCCGTCGGCGGCAGTTCGCCACCGATGAGAACGCAGTCGGAAATACGAAAAATCGCTCTCGACGCGCCGTATCTGGCATGGAAATGCGGTGGCGCGTGGTCGTTCCAGAACATCTGGATCGCAATGCCGTAGAAAAACGAAATCGTCGGCATCGCGATCCATCCTGTCGCGTCAGCTATCCAGGAAGCTCCTGAGCTTCCTCGACCGGCTCGGATGCTTCAGCTTCCGAAGCGCCTTCGCCTCGATCTGGCGGATGCGCTCGCGCGTCACGGAGAACTGCTGGCCGACTTCTTCCAGCGTATGGTCGGTGTTCATGCCGATGCCGAAGCGCATGCGCAGCACGCGTTCCTCGCGGGGCGTCAGCGAGGCGAGCACACGCGTGGTGGTCTCGCGCAGGTTGGCCTGGATCGCCGCGTCGATCGGCAGGATCGCCATCTTGTCCTCGATGAAGTCGCCGAGATGCGAATCTTCCTCGTC
>JAUYMV010000587.1 GCA_030698645.1 Mesorhizobium sp. | reverse complement strand
AAAACGCCGAGCCGGATCTGGCGGTAGACCGACGGCCAGACGCCGAACAGGAAGCCGGCGATTCGGCCATAGCCGAGCGAGGCGGTCAGCGCGCGCGTCTCCGTCAGCCTTACCTGCGGCAGGGCGGCGAGCGCGATCAAGAGCAGGAAGGGGATTTCCTTGATGACGAGGCCGACGATCATCGAGATGCCCATCGGGTCGTTGACGATGAGCAGGTCGGGCGGGGTCGGCCAGCCGGTCAGGCCGGGCGAGACGATGCGCGCGATCATGCCCGACGGCGCGATCAGGAAGGCGAGACCGAAGGCGGCGGCGGCATGCGGCACGGAGAGCAGCGGCGAGATCAGCCGCTGCATGCGCGCAAAGGCTCGCGTGCCGGCCCACGCGGCGGTGAACGCCATGACGATGCCGAGCGACAAGGCGGCGGAGACGAGCCCGGTGACGAGACTCATGCGCGCCGAGGCCAGAATGCCGGGCTGCGCGGCGAGGGCCTTGAAGGCGTCGAGCGAAAAGGCATCGCCGCCGAGCGCCGGGAGATAGCCGAAGGCGGGCAGGATGGTCCCGAGCAGGCCGGCGAGGATCGGCAGGGTGAGGAGCAGGATGGCGAGCGGGGGGCCGAGGCGGGTCAGCATGGGGAGGCGGAGGGACAGTGAAGACTTGCTGCGCCGCGCTTGTGAATACCCCCACCCCTTACCCCTCCCCTCAAGGGGGAGGGGGATAACGAACCGCAGCGCATAGTCGAAGAATAGAGAGCAACCGTGGGCTCCCCCCTCCCCCTTGAGGGGAGGGGTAAGGGGTGGGGGTGCGGCTTGGCGCTCACGTGCTGGAGTTTACTGAGGTAGTGATCATCCTGCCTCCGCACCATACCCATACCTAGTTCGCCGCGCCGTAGCGCCGCTTCCACTCGGTCTCGATGCGCTCCATCCAGCTCGGATGCGGTTCGTCGAGCGCCGGGCCGAGCTCGTCGGGGCCAAGCGTCGCGACGCCAAGGTCGAGCGACGCGAAGCGGGCCTGGTCCTCGGCCGGCAGCTTGGCGATGCCGAGCACCGTCGGGTCGCCCCAGACCGCCGGGTCCTGCTTGCGCGCCTGGGCCTCGGGCGAGATCAGGAAGTCGGCGAGCACCAGCGCACCGGCCTTGGCGTTGGCATTGTAGGGGATGGCGACGAAATGCGTGTTTGACAAAGTGCCGCCGGGAAAGGTGAACGAGCGCACCGTGTCGGGCAGTTCGCCGGCGGCGATCGCGCTCGACGCTTCCGAGGGGTTGAAGGCGAAGATGATGTCGACTTCGGAATCGGCCAGCAACTGCTTCATCGCGGGGTAGTTCTGTGGATAGGCCTTGCCGCCGCGCCAGAGCAGCGGGTTCAGTTCGTCGAGCAGCGCGAATGTCGGCGCGGTGATGTCGGTGAAGCTCGCCTCGTCGACCGGCTTCAGCAGCAGCGAGCGGTCGGCGACCGTTTCCGACAGGACTTGCTTCAGGAAGGATGAGCCGATGAAATCCGGCGGCTGGGGATAGGAGAACCGGCCCGGATTGGCGCGCGCCCAGGCGAGCAGTTCGGCGGACGATTTCGGCATCGACGCCGGCTCGGTCCTCGCCGAATCATGGAAGAAGACGAGCTTCGCCATGCCCCACGGGCTTTCCTGCCCCTCGACCGGAATGGTGAAGTCGGTGCGGATCGTCGGCTTGTTCTCGATGTCGACATATTTCCAGTTGGGCAGGCTTTCGGCCCAGCCGGGCGACAACAGGAGGCCCTGGCTCTTCATCGAGGCGAAGTTCTCGCCGTTGATCCAGATGAGGTCAACGGTGCCGCCCGCATCCTTGCCGGCGGCCTTTTCGGCGACCACGGTGCCGACGGCCTTGGCCGTGTCGTCGAGCTTGACGTGGACCAGTTTGACGCCGTAGCGCCTTTCGATCTCGGCGCCGGCCCATTCGACATAGGCATTGATGTTCTCGGCGCCGCCCCAGGCATTCCAGTAGACCGTCTCGCCCTTCGCGTCGGCGAGCACCGACTCCCACTTCGCCGGATCGGGTCCGGCGGCGGTCGCGGCGCCGGTGAGCGCGAGTGTCGACATGGCGGCGAGCAGCAGCGTCTTCAACGAACGTCTCCTGGGCGGGTTTTCAGTCCCGGTTTGAGCATGCGTCCGCAAGGCCGGTCAACGCACGTCTCCGCACGTATGCTCACTTCGCCGTTATGCGGATTTTCGCGGTGTCGCCCGGCCGGCAGGCGCCCGACAGGTGAAATGAGCCGGATAATCTGTTACGGGCCGCAAGAGGCCCCGGCGACTTCGTCAAACTGTCATGCAAATCGCCTATGCCGCGCGCCAGGCGAGGACTCCAAAATGCGTTTCGCGATCTATTTCTGCCCACCCCCCGAGGATGCCCTGGCGCGCCGTGCCGCCGCCTGGCTCGGCCGCGACGCGTTTGCCGACCAGATGTTGCCGCCGGTCGCCGCGGGACCGCTCTCGGCAAGCGAGGTGGCCTTCCATACGGCCGCCGCGCGGCGCTACGGCTTCCACGCGACGCTGAAGGCGCCGTTCCGGCTTGCCGACGGCGAAACCGAAGCCTCGCTGCGCGCCGCCCTCGACGCCTTCGCGGCGCGCACCGAGCCGCCGGTGATCGAGCGCCTGGCGCTGAAGCAGATCGACGGCTTCTTCGCGCTCGTTCCGGGCGGCGCCACGCCGGCCCTCGACGCGCTTGCCGGCGCGGTGGTCGAGCATTTCGAACGCTTCCGTGCGCCGATGACCGAGGCCGATATCGAGCGCCGCAATCCCGATGCGCTCGGCCCGCGCGAGTTGCACAATCTCCACCAATGGGGCTATCCCTACGTCTTCGAGTCCTTCCGGTTCCACATGACGCTGACCGGACGTGTCGCGGGCGTCGAAGCCGACCGTGTTCGTGCCGCAATCGAGGAATATTTCGCGCCGATGATCGGCGCGCCGCTCGAAATCGGCACGCTGGCCCTGTTCGCCGAACCGGATTCCGGCGGTCCGTTCGGGGTTCGCTCGATCCATGCAATGACCCAGTTGCCGCACAGAAAGTCTGCCTGACATGCCGCGTGAAACCGTCCTCACCAATGCCCGCATCGTGCTCGGGGACGACGTCGTCTCGGGTTCGGTGCTGATCCGCGACGGGCTGATCGCCGATATCTCCAACGGTCCGGCGCATGGCGAGGACTTCGAGGGCGACTATCTGATCCCAGGTCTGGTGGAATTGCACACCGATCATCTGGAAGGCCATTACGCGCCGCGCCCCAAGGTGCGCTGGAACCCGATCGCCGCGGTGCTGGCGCACGACGCGCAGGTCGCCACCGCCGGCATCACCACCGTGTTCGACGCGCTGCGCGTCGGGCTCGACACCGATTCCGACATCACCCATGACGAGATCCGCAGCCTGGCCGATGCGATCGAGGACAGCGTGCGCGCCGACCGCGTGCGCGCCGACCATTTCATCCATCTGCGCTGCGAAGTCTCGGCGCCCGACTGCCTGGAAGGCTTCGCGCTGTTCGACGGCGACAGCCGCGTGCGCCTTGCCTCGCTGATGGACCATGCGCCAGGCCAGCGCCAGTTCGTCCGGCTGGAAGCCTATTCGATGTACTACCAGGGCAAGCTGAAGATGTCGGACGAGGCGTTTCGCGAATTCTGCATCAGGCGCGTCGCCGAGTCGGAGACGAACTCGCCAATGCACCGCGCGGCGATCTCGGCCGCCTGCCTGGAGCGCGGCATCGTTCTCGCCAGCCATGACGACGCCACCGCGGAGCATGTGGCCGAGGCCGTCGCGCAAGGCATCCGCGTCGCCGAATTTCCGACCACGGCGGCGGCGGCGGAGGCCTCCAAGGCCGCCGGCATGGGCGTGCTGATGGGCGCGCCGAACGTCATGCGCGGCGGCTCGCATTCCGGCAACGTCTCGGCGCGCACACTGGCCGAAAGCGGCACGCTCGACATCTTGTCGTCGGACTACATCCCGTTCAGCCTGATCCAGTCGGCCTTCTTCCTCGGCGAAGCGGTCGAGGCGATCAGCCTGCCGCAGGCGGTCGCCATGGTGTCGCGGAATCCGGCCGAGGCGGTCGGCCTGACCGACCGCGGCGAGATCGCCGTCGGCAAGCGGGGCGACCTGGTGCGCGTGAGGCTCGACAGCCATGTGCCGGTGGTGCGCTCGGTCTGGCGCGAAGGCCGCCGCGTCGCATGAGCGCGGCCGGCGCGCCGGCGTCCTCGCCCGAACGTCTCGGGCCCGGCGTGTTCGTTGCCGTGATGGGCCCGAGCGGCAGCGGCAAGGACACGCTGATCGCCTATGCGCGGGAACGGCTCGATCCTCAAATGGTGGTCTTTGCGCGCCGCGTCATCACGCGGCCCTGCGACGGCGCGACGGAAGATCATGACACACTCAGCGAGGCGGAGTTCGCGGCCGCCGACGCCGCAGGAGCTTTCGCTCTGTCCTGGCCGGCGCACGGGCTCTCCTACGGCCTGCCGGCGAGCGTCGACGACGCGGTCGCCGGGGGCAGGGCGGTGGTGGCGAATGTCTCGCGCGGGGTGCTGCCGGCGCTGCGTGGGCGCTACGGCCGCGTGGTCGCCGTGCATGTGACGGCTGCGCCGGAAATCCTGGCGGCGCGCAT
>JAUYMV010000585.1 GCA_030698645.1 Mesorhizobium sp. | reverse complement strand
GAAAAGCTGGCAGCAGATCGCGCGCGAAGCGGCGGCCGGAAAACCTATTTCTTGATCGAACCGGTGATGATCTGCGCGTCGCCAAAGGCGAGCAGATGCAGCGCGAAGGCCTTGTCCTTGGCGAATCGCTCGATGATCTCGCGCCGCGCGCCCGGCCGCTTCGACCACTCGTCGAGATAGATCTCGCAGGCCGCCGGTCCTTTGAGATCGGAGCATTCGACGAACTGGCGCGCGAATTCGGCGGCGGGATCCGGCTTCCGCTCGCTCATCACGAACGACGCCGTGACGAATCCGGCGCCAATGAGAAGGATCGGGAGGGATTTCAAGACGCTGCTCCGGACAGGCTGGGGGTGATCCCTCACCTAGCCCGGACAAGGTAAACGAAATGACAATACTTCGCGTCAGCCGATGCGGCCGGTCATCGGATTTGGCGTCGGCGATTGCGGCATCGTGCCTTCGGCGCGCCTCCGGGAAACGTGCGCGAGCGAGCATTTCGGGCCGCACAGCACGCCGTGGTCGCTCCAATAGGCCGCGCCCTCGGCGATGTTGTCGTGAATGTAGGCGAAACCCGGCCCGGTGAAGGGCAGATGGCATTCGACGCAGCGGAATGTGTCGGGTCGTGCGAGCATGGCGTCGGGATATCCGTGAACTCCGAGCGTAACGGTCGGCACACCCGGCCGCAAGCCGCGACGTCACGACGGCGTTTCGGCATCTGGCGTTCGCAGCCGTCGTCGGCTAAGTCGGGCGCAGATGTTCGGGAGGTCAGTATGTATCGTGCGCCGGTCGAGGAAATCGCCTTCACGCTGAAGCATGTCGCGGGGCTGCGGGCAGCCCTCGACGCGGGACGTTTCGGCGATCTCAGCGAGGATCTGGTCGATGCCGTGCTGGCCGAGGCCGGCCGCTTCGCCTCCGACGAGGTCGCGCCGCTGGCCAAGGTCGGCGATACCCAGGGCGCGAGGCTCAAGGATGCCGCCGTGACCACGCCGGACGGCTGGGCGGCGCTCTATGCGCGCTGGACCGAGGGCGGCTGGAACGGCCTGTCCGGACCGGAGGAATTCGGCGGCCAGGGCCTGCCGACCATGCTCGGCGTCGCCGCGCTCGAGATGTGGAACTCGGCCTCGATGGCCTTCGCGCTCGGGCCGACGCTGACCATGGGCGCCGTCGAGGCGATCGACAAGCACGGCGCCGACGCGCTGAAGCAGACCTATCTGGCGAAACTCGTCTCCGGCGAGTGGATGGGCACGATGAACCTGACCGAGCCGCAGGCCGGCTCGGACCTCAACGCCCTGCGCGCCCGCGCCGAACCGGTCGGCGACGGCACTTATCGCGTCTTCGGCCAGAAGATCTTCATCACCTATGGCGAGCACGATTTCACCGACAACATCGTCCATCTCGTGCTGGCGCGGTTGCCCGACGCCCCGGCAGGCACGCGCGGCATCTCGCTCTTCCTGGTGCCGAAATTCCTCGTCGGCGAGGACGGCGCGCTCGGCCGGCGCAACGACGTCTTTTGCGCCTCCATCGAACACAAGCTCGGCATCCACGGGTCGCCGACCTGCACCATGATCTATGGCGACGGTTTCGCAGGCAATGCGCCGGGCGCCATCGGCTATCTGATTGGCGAGGAGAACAGGGGCCTAGCCTGCATGTTCACGATGATGAACAATGCGCGCCTCGCCATCGGCATGCAGGGCGTCGCGGTGGCGGAGGCGGCCTACCAGAAGGCACTCGCCTATGCGCAGGACCGCCGCCAGGGCCGGGCGCCCGGCTATTCCGGCGAGGGCATGAGCCCGATCGCGCTGCACCCCGACGTCCGGCGCAATCTGCTCACCATGAAGGCGCTGACCGATGCCGCGCGCGGCATCGCCTATTGCTGCGCCCACGCCGCCGACATGGCGCGCACCGGCGCCGGCGACGAGGCAGCGCACTGGCAGGAACGCGCTAATCTGCTGACCCCGATCGCCAAGGCGTTTTCCACCGACATCGGCGTCGACGTCGCCTCGATCGGCCTCCAGATCCACGGCGGCATGGGCTTCATCGAGGAGACCGGCGCCGCGGCGCTCTACCGCGACGCCCGCATCGCGCCGATCTACGAGGGTACCAACGGCATCCAGGCGATCGACCTCGTCGTGCGCAAGCTGCCCCAGTCGGGCGGCGAACACGTGCATGGCTACATCGCCGAGCTGCGCGCCGACGCCGAGGCGGTGCGCGCCTCCAACCTGCCGGGCTTCGGCCGGACGGCCGACCGCCTCGACGCCGCGCTCGATGATCTGGAGGCCGCCACGCGCTGCCTGCAGGCGATGGCGTCGGAAGGCAGGGCGAGCGAGGCGCTGGCCGGCGCGACGCCCTACCTCCGGCTGTTCGGCCTTGCCGCCGGCGGCGCCTGCCTGGCGCGCGGCGCGGTGGCGGGCAAGGATGCGGCGCATGTCGCCTTGGCGCGCTTCTTCGCCGAAAACCTGGTCGCGGAATGCCATGCGTTGCGCGACCGGGTGGAGAACGGCGCGGAAAGCCTCGACGCGGCCGCCGCCGCGCTCGCGGTTTGACCCGGCACTGGGAGAGGGGACGCGCATGACCGACCATATCCAGATCGAGCGCCGCGGCGCGGTGCAGATCATCCGGATGAACCGGCCCGACAAGAAGAACGCGATCACGCGCGCCATGTACGCGGCGATGGCCAAGGCGCTGACCGGGGGCGACGCCGACGCCGCGGTCCGCGTACATGTCATCCTCGGCGTGCCGGGCGCGTTCACGTCGGGCAACGATCTCGCCGACTTCATGACGGTGGCCATGGGCGGCGAGGGCGGCACGGAGGTGTTCGACTTTCTCGTCGCGCTGGCGCGTTCGGCCAAGCCCATCGTGTCGGCGGCCGACGGCATCGCGGTCGGCATCGGCACGACGATTCATCTGCATTGCGACCTGACCTTCGCCACGCCGCGCACCGTGTTCCGCACGCCGTTCGTCGACCTCGGCCTCGTGCCGGAGGCCGGCTCCAGCCTGATCGCGCCGGCCCTGCTCGGCCGCCAGCAGGCGTTCGCGCTCCTGGCGCTGGGCGAGGGTTTTTCCGCCGAGCGCGCCAAGGCGGCGGGGCTGATCTACGAGGTTGTCGGCGAGGCCGAACTGGAGGCAACCGCGCTTGCCGCGGCCGAAAACATCGCATCCAGGCCGCCGCAGGCGCTGAAGATCTCGCGAGACCTGATGCGCGGAAGCCGCGACGAACTCGTCGCCCGCATCGAGGAGGAGGGCCGCCATTTCCGCGAACGACTGACCTCCGACGAAGCGCGCCAGGCCTTCATGGCGTTCATGAGCCGGAAGAAGTAGCCGAGTTGCGGCGCGCCGCTTCAACGGCGCAACTGGAGCGGCAGCCGTGTCGAGGCTGCCGGTCCCATCAGTCCGGACGGACCTAAAGCCCGACCGCTTTTCGCAGCGCCTCGTTCATACGGCCTTGCCAGCCGGCGCCCGTGGACCGGAACTTCTCCAAGATATCCGCATCGACGCGCAGTGAAATTGCCGTCTTGCGAACCGCAGTCGGCGGACGGCCACGCCGGACCAATTGCCCGGCGTCGTGCTGGTCCGCAGATTCGAACCACTCATCGGTCAATTCCGGCGCATCGTCTGCATCAATCCAGCCAGGCTTTGTATCGCGCTTGTTCTCGCTCATTGGCTTTCCTCATCGAGATTACGTGCCGCCCCGACCCGCGTTGCATCCAGACGATTACCACCATGCGTCCGGCCGCGTAGCCGATGGAAATCATGCGCGTCTCGCCATAGTCGAAACGATCATCGACGCGATCATAAGTTCGTCCTGCGAAGACCGAAGCTGCCGCCTCGAAATCAAGGCCACGCTCGACGAGCGTTTTCAGGCGCTTCACCGGATCGTAGCTGATCTCCATGCAATATTGTATATACGATAAATTGACCGTCGATGCAATCGCGGCAAGTCTACGGATAGAGCCGCGTCTTCTCCCAGCCGTCGCCGCTGCGCGTGAACAGCACGCGGTCGTGCAGCCGGAACGGCCGGTCGTGCCAGAACTCGATCTGCGTCGGCACGATGCGGAAGCCGGACCAGTGTTTCGGGCGCGGGATGTCGCCGATGACATGGCGGGCGGTGTATTCGGCGACGGCCTTTTCGAGCGCGAAGCGGCTCTCCAGCGGGCGCGACTGCTTCGACGCCCAGGCGCCGATGCGGCTGCCGCGCGGCCGCGTCGCGTAGTAGGCGTCGGCCTCGGCGTCGGAGACGATCTCGACCGGTCCGCGCAC
>JAUYMV010000578.1 GCA_030698645.1 Mesorhizobium sp. | reverse complement strand
GCAGTCGCGCTCGCCCAGATGCACGGCCTTGCCCTTGCCGTCGCCATAGACCTGGATTTCGATATGGCGCGGCTTTTCGAGGTATTTTTCGATATAGACCGCGTCGTCGCCGAAGGCGGCGCCGGCTTCCGAGCGCGCCGTCTGCAACGCGACTTCGAGGTCCTCCTCGGTGCGCGCCACCTTCATGCCGCGCCCGCCGCCGCCGGCCGAGGCCTTGATGATGACCGGATAACCGATTTCGCTGGCGATCTTCTTGGCCTCGCGCTCCTCGGTGATGGCGCCCTCGGAACCGGGCACCACGGGGATGCCGAGCCGCTTGGCGGTGCGCTTGGCCTCGATCTTGTCGCCCATCAGGCGGATGTGGTCTCCGGAGGGGCCGATGAAGGTGATGTCGTGCGCCTTAAGGATGTCGGCGAACTTGGCGTTCTCCGACAGGAAGCCGTAGCCGGGATGGATCGCGTCGGCGCCGGTGATCTCGCAGGCTGCGACGATCTGGTGAATGTTGAGGTAGGAATCGCGGGCCGGGGGCGGGCCGATGCAGACGCTTTCGTCGGCAAGGCGCACATGCATGGCGTCGGCGTCGGCGGTCGAATGCACGGCGACGGTCGCGATGCCGAGTTCCTTGCAGGCGCGCAGCACCCGAAGCGCGATCTCGCCGCGATTGGCGATCAGGATCTTTTGAAACATGTCGCCGGGTCCCTGTCCTACTCGATCACGACGAGCGGTTCGCCATATTCCACGGGCTGCGAATCTCGAAACAGGATCGCCGTGACCGTGCCGGAACGCGGCGAGGGGATCTGGTTCATCGTCTTCATCGCTTCGATGATGAGCAGGGTCTGGCCTTCGCGGACCTGCTGGCCGACCTCGATGAAGGGCTTGGCGTCCGGCGACGGAGACCCGTAGGCGGTGCCGACCATCGGCGAGGGCACGGCGTTTCGGTTCGGATCGGCGGGGGTGGCGGCGGCCGGAGCGGCGGGCGACGCCGGCGCAAACGGCGAGGGCGTCAGTTGGGTCGGCGCGGCAACCGCGTTGACCTGCTGCACCTGGCGCGACACGCGCACGCGCAGGTCGCCCTGCTCGACTTCGATCTCGGTCAGGCTGGTGTCGTTCAGGATGCCCGCCAGATCGCGGATCAGTTGCTGATCGATACCGTTCTTCTTCGTCGACATGTGCATTGCGCCCCTTGCCTGGTTGCCGGTCATATCCGCGCGGCCAGCGCCTGGAGCGCCAATGTGTAGCCGAGCGGGCCGAAGCCGCAGATCATTCCGGTCGCGACGGGCGCGATCATCGTCTTGTGGCGGAATTCTTCGCGGGCATGAATGTTCGAAAGATGCACCTCCGCCACCGGCAGCGGCGCGACCGAGCGGATCGCGTCATGCAGGGCGATGGAGGTATGGCCATAGGCGCCGGGATTGATGACGATGCCCTTTGCCTTGGCGCCGGCCTCCTGGATCCAATCGACGAGGTTGCCCTCATGGTTCGACTGACGGAAATCGATCGCAAGTCCGAGCACCTCTCCGGCGGCGATGCAATCGGCGCCGATCTCGTCCAGCGTCTTGCCGCCATAGATGCCCGGCTCGCGTTTGCCGAGCATGTTGAGGTTGGGGCCGTTGAGCACGTAGACCAATTTGGACATCAGCAGGTACCACCGGTGGCGCGCCCGAAAAGGCCCGGACGCCGCCCTCTATAGTCGGCATAGAGCGTGCGGAAAAGAGCGCAAGCGCGATGTTGTTCTGTCCACAGCGGCGCTGGCCGCAAGGGACATTCGCGGATCTAGCAGGTGCCCGTCTCGCAGGCCCGCGCCAGCGCGACTTTCTCCTCCAGCACGGCCTTGCCGAGCGCGCCGAAGATCACCTCCCGGCCGACCACGTAGGATGGCGTGCCGGTAATCGCCAGCTTGTTGGCGAGATCGTAGGTCGAGTTGATCGCCTTGCCGATTTCGGGGTTTTTCATCTCCTCGCGAAGCGCCGTTTCGTCGGCGCCGAGCGACAGCGCGACGGCCACCGCGCTTTCCTCCCCGGCGCGGCCGGCGCCACCCATCAGCGTGTGATGGAACTCCGGCCATTTTTCCGGCATCAACGCCCGGAACGCCATCGATACGACGTGCGCCTTCTGCGACTCGGGGCCGAGGATGGGGAACTGCTTCATGACGACGCGCAGATCCGGGTCGCTGTCGATCAGCGCCTGCATGTCGGCGACGGCGCGTTTGCAGAAGCCGCAATTGTAGTCATAGAACTCGACCAGCGTGGTCTTGCCGTTCGGATTGCCTATGGCGCCGTCGTAGGGAGAGCTGAAGATTTCGTCCTT
>JAUYMV010000577.1 GCA_030698645.1 Mesorhizobium sp. | reverse complement strand
CGGAACTGGGCATTGGCAAACGGACAAAGCGGGATGATTGTCTTGCCGGCCGCGCGCATGTCAGCCACCGCGCGGGCGACCAGCGCCGCCCCGACGCCCTGGCCGCGAAACGCGTCGGGCACCTCGGTATGGTCGATGATGATCTGGTGCGCGCCGACCGTCGTGAATGTCATTTCGGCCTCGTCGCCAGCGGCGCTGCGAACGACATAGCGGCCCTTCGCGCCATTCTCTTCGTAGAGGATTTCAGGCAGGTCGACCATTCTCAACCTCCGGCCGTTGGAAAAAACGCCTTGCCGCCTCGATCTCGTTCGGGCGCACTTCGTGGCCGCCCTCGTGCCATTCGACGATGACATCGGCGCCGCCGCCGCGCAACCAGCTTTCCAGCCGGGACGTCAGGTTGGGCGGACAGATCGGATCGCGCCGGCCCGCCGTCATGAGGATGCGCCTGCCGCTCAGGCTGCCGACGATCTCGGGCTCGAACGGGATGAGCGGATGCATCAGCGCGGTGGCGTCGAAAAGGTCCGGCCTGGCGAACAGGCTCGCCGCCAGGATGTTGGCGCCATTGGAGTAGCCCAGGCCGTGGACGGCCGATGGCTTGGCGCTCTCGATGTGAGCGGCGACGAAATCGGTCATCTTGGCGGTGGCGCGGGCGAGGTCGGCCATGTCGTAGACGCCCTCCGCGGTGCGCCGGAAGAAGCGCGCGGAGCCGTGTTCGGAAACGTCGCCGCGCGGCGAAACGATGGTTGCATCGGGGATCAGGTCGCGCCCGAGCGCCGGAAACTGGTTTTCGTCGCCGCCCGTGCCATGCAGGACGAACAGGAGGGCCCCGCCCGGTTTCCCGGGCAGGAGCTTGTGGAGATAGGTCGAGGTCGGCATCGTCATCCCTCGATCGGCTGCAGGTGGGTTTCGAGGATGCCGCGCAGGTGCTCGTGCTGGCGCGGCAGCTTCAGCGCCTCGCCCAGATGCCGGGTGTCCTCGTCGCGGTCGAAGCCGGGCTCGTTGGTCGCCACTTCGAACAGCACGCCGCCCGGCGTGCGGAAATAGATTGCCCAGAAGTAGTCGCGGTCGATCACCGGCGTCACCTGATGGCCGGTGTCCATCAGCGCCTTGCGGACCTCGAGCTGCTTTGCGCGATCCTCGACGGCGAAGGCGATGTGGTGCACCGAGCCGGCGCCCTGCCGGGCGAGAGGCGCCCCCGGCATCGTCTGGATGTCTATCGTATCCGCGCCGTTTCCGTTCGTCAGGCCGAGGCGAACGATATCGCCCGACCGGTCGACCTCCTGGTAGCCCATGAACTTCAGAAGCTCCTCGGTCGCGCCGCCGTCGCGCAGGCGCAGCGCCGCCGAATGGAACCCACGGATCGCCGCATCGGTCGGAACGCCGCCCTTGGTCCAGGCGGCGCGGCTGTCGCCCCTGGCCTCGACCAGCGCGAAACCGTCGCCGTCCGGCCCGTCGAAGGCCAGCCGCTTCTCGCCGAAGCTCTCACTTCTGCTGACGCCCGCGACGCCTTCCCTGGCGAAGCGCTCTTCCCAATAGCCAAGGCTGCCTTCCGGAACCGAGAAGACCGTCGTGCCCACCTCGCCGGCGCCGGGCGTGCCCTTGGCAATGTTCGGGAACGGAAAGTACGTCATCACCGAGCCCGGCGTGCCCACCTCGTCGCCATAGTAGAGATGGTAGACGTCCGGGGCGTCGAAATTCACCGTCTTCTTGACGCGACGCAAGCCGAGCTTGTGCGTAAAGAAGTCGTTGTTGCCGCGCGCATCCGCCGCCATCGACGTGACGTGGTGCAATCCCCTGATCTGGTCGAGCATGTGAGGCTCCTTTGCTGAATCGTGCGGCCGTTGCCGCTTCGGTTCATATGTCAGGCGTCGGGCGCCAGATGAAAGACCGGTTCCTCAGAATTGTCCGTCTCCATTTAGTGAACAATCATGTCATTTTGTTCACTGGCAATGCGGCCGGACGCCCGCGCGTGACGCAAACGAAAACGGCCCGCGCTGTTTCCAGCGCGGGCCGTCGAGAAGGCGAGCGTCCGATCAGTTCGGAACGACGAGACGCATCTCGTCACGCTTCTCCGCGTAGGTCGTCTGGTCGTAGGCTGGAGCCGCATCGAGCTGCTCCTTGGTGAACGCCGTGTAGAGATACTTGTCACCATCCTCGTCGGCGAGGAACGACAGGTTTTCCATGCCGACGGCGACTTCCTTCTCGCCGACGCCGAGGAACCCGCCGACGTCGATCAGCACCGCTTCGACCTTGCCGTCCTGGCTGAGAACGACATCGCCGATTTCGCCGAGATTCTCGTCATTGGCGCCGTAGACCGTCGTGCCGACGAACTCTTCCGAGCGAATCGCGGCCGTGTCGACCGGCTTTAGCGTCGAGCGATCGATCGCCGCCGTCTCGGTCGCGTCGGTCGTCGCAGCCGGAGCCTCGGTCGTCACGGCCGGAGCCTCTGCTGCAGGAGCGGGCTCGTTGGCTGCCATCGTGCTCGACGGAGCCGGCGCTGTTGCCGGGTCGGCCGAGGCGACCGGAGCCGGCGCATAACGCGAGCGGTCGAAGTCCGGCAGTTCCTTCAGCTGATCGGCCGTCGCGCCGATGACGATCCAGCGGTCGCCGTTCCTCTCCGCCCAATCGATTGCGCTGTAGTCGACGGCGACGTTCTTTTCGCCGATGCCGAGGAAGCCGCCGACGCCGATGACGATGGCCTCGACCTGCCCATTGGCCGAGATGACGAGATCATTGACGTCGCCGACATTGGACGCATCGTCTCCGGTGCCGTTGTAGACGGTCTCGCCGATGATGTTGGACGCCAGGTTGCCTTCGCCCGTCACCGTGGCTTCAGCCACCGGCGACCCGGCGGTTGCTGCGGGGGCGGTTTCGGTCGCGGCCGGCGGCGTCGCCTGGACCGGTTCGTTCGTGGTGGCCTGCGCGAACGCGCCGGTCGATACGATCGTGAGGATGGCGGTCGTTGCCAAGAGCTTGCGGATCATGATGTTTCTCCTTGGTGCATGTTTGACTTGCATGGTGCACGTTGACTTGCACGGACGCGCCAGTGATTGATGTGGCAGGGCTTGGCGCGGCCTTCACGGTCCGATAACGTCATCAATTGCATCGGGTTCCTTGCAAAATTGCGGGCGGTGCCGCGGACCCCGGTCGACGTTTTCTGCCGGAACCTTTGGTCCGCCACCACGTTTAATGGCGCCGGGTGCGCGTCTTCCGGCGTTTCCTGAACATCGCGGGAGAGCTTTCCGAATGCGGTTTCGCGCCATCCTGAACCGCCAAGGCGGCACGTTGCGCACGACCGACCTGAATGCGTTTTCGGCGCGCATGCGCGAAACGCTCGAGGCCGCGCGGCACAGCATGGATATCCGCATCGTCGACGGCAAGGAACTCGTCGCGGCTCTGCGCGAAGCAGCGGCGGCCGACGATGTCGACGCCATCATCGCCGGCGGCGGCGACGGCACGGCCTCGGCGGCGGCTGGATGCCTGATGAATACGGACAAGATCCTTGCGATTCTGCCAGCCGGAACGATGAACCTGTTCGCCCGTTCGCTCGCGATCCCCCTCGACCTCGACACGGCTGTACAGAGCTTTGCCTCAGGCAAGGTTCACCTCGTCGACGTCGCCACGGCGAACGGCCAGCCTTTCGTCCACCAATTCTCCGTCGGCATGCACGCGAAGATGGTCAAGCTGCGAGAGAAGATGGATTTCGATTCCCGAATCGGGAAGATCCGCGCTTCGGCGCGCGCCGCGCTGGATACGATCATGAACCCGCCCTCCATGGTCGTCGATCTCGACATGGGAGCGACGTCGATGACGGTCCATACTTCCGGGATCGGGGTGAGCAACAATCTGTTCGGCGAGGGGCATCTGCCTTATGCGGATGATCCGACCGGGGGGATTCTGGGCATCTATGTCGCAAGGGCGCTCAGGCGCCGCGATGTCATCTGGCTGTCGCTGAGCATTCTGATCGGACGCTGGGGAAGCAATCCGCAGGTCGAAATCCATCAATCGGACAGCGTGGTCATGCGGTTCTCTCACGTCCATCCGCGCCACCGCTGCGTGATAGATGGCGAACTGTGCAAGTTGGAGTCCAGCGTGACCATCCAGATCCATCCGAAATGCCTGCGAGTTCTCGTCCCGGCGACGTCATGATGCCGGTTGCGTCTGCAGGGTGCGGTCCGTTTCGATGCTCGTGCCGTAGGTTTCCACGGCGAACCACGCGGCAGAGACGAGAACCAGCGATATCAGCAATACCAGCAGGATGCGTTGGCCGCGTCCGCCCTGACGCGCGCGAAAGGCGCTGAAAACCCGTCTCATGTGCAGTCTCCAAATGTCATGCCGCCTGAATCTTCAGGCCTCCGACTTGCCAATGCGTGAGATGGCCCCGGGTTCCGGCAACCATGGCCTGGGGGCTTTCCAAGTGGGCGACGGGCACTTACTTAGCCTGCACGGAAGGCTGGGGATTTGACCAAGGACGTCGGCAATCGGCAGGAACAGCTACCGGCGGCGATCGCCGCCATGGTCGGCGACGATGCGCGCCGCGCCGTGCTGCGGCGGTTGGAAGTCATCGGCTCGGAGGACGATGCCGACTTCGACAGGCTGACCCGTCTCGCCGCATCCATGTTGTCGGCGCCCGTCGCGCTCGTCAGCCTCGTCGATGTCGACCGTCAGTGGTTCAAGTCGCGTGCCGGCGTCGACGACCGCGAGACCCCGATCGAAATGTCCTTCTGCGCCTACACGATCGCCGATCCGGCGGGCGGAACGATGGTGGTCGAAAACATGCTCGACGACGCGCGTTTCGTCCACAACCCGCTGGTCGTGGGCGACCGTCATGTCAGGTTCTATGCCGGCGCGCCGATATCCGTCTATGGCCAGCGCATCGGAACCCTTTGCGTGCTGGACTACGAACCCCGGGCCCGGCCTTCGGAGGCCGACCTTGGCCGACTTGAGGAATTGGCGGCCCTGGCGGCAAGCCTGTTCGTGCTCAAGGACGGCATGCGCAAGGGAGCGATTGCCGAGGCCGCCCTGGTGCGCGAGGAGATGCGCCACGTCCTCGCCCTGAACGCCGGATCGATCGCCAGCTGGGTCTGGGATTTGCGGACCGGCATGTTCGAGTGCGACCAGCTGTTCACCCGCATGTTCAACCTGCCCCCGGCGACGCGCATCGCGGCTTCGGATGTCTTTGAGTCCATCGACCCACGCGACATCAAGCAGATGCACGCGAGGCTGAACGAAGCGCTCGAGTCGGGCGAGGATTATGCGGGCGAGTATCGGGTCAAGGCGACGCGCCCGTCGCGCTGGCTGGCATCGCGCGGACGCGTCGTCGAGCGCGACGCGGACGGCAAGCCAGTGCTGGTGTTCGGCGTCAATTTCGACGTCAGCGAGCACAAGCATTCCGAGGAGCGCCAGCGCAATCTGCTGCGCGAACTGAACCATCGGGTCAAGAACACGCTGGCGACCGTCCAGGCGCTGGCGTCGCAGACGGTGCGCCATTCCAGCGAGCCGACCGAGTTTCTGCCGGCGTTCAGCGGGCGACTGCAGGCGCTTGGCACGGCGCACGGCCTGCTCTCGGATCTCGAATGGCGCGGCATAACGCTCGGCGAATTGATCCAGAAACAGGTCATGCCGTTCATCGAGCCGGACGATCCGCGCATCCGCCTGTCAGGCGCCGACGTGCTGCTGTCTCCCGACCAGGCTCTGGCGCTCGGCCTGATCCTGCACGAACTGGGCAGCAATGCGACCAAATATGGCGCGCTGTCGGTGCCGGAAGGCGGCGTCGAACTGTCCTGGGCCGTCGGCGAATCGAGCCGGTTGACGATCGTCTGGCGCGAGCACGACGGTCCGCCGGTTGCGCCGCCGACGCGGCGCGGCTTCGGGACGATCCTGATCCAGCGCAGCCTCGGCAAGATCCTGTCCGGCACGGTGAAGCACGATTTCAGGCCGGAGGGGGTCTATGCCGAGCTGTCGCTCGAACTGGAGACCGACCCGGGCTGACGCTCAGATCTCGTCGTCGCCGTCCGGATCGTCGGTCGCCGCGTTTTCCTTGTAGATCGCATAGGCGGCCATCGCGATTGCTGGCAATGCAAGCTGCAGCAGGCCGCCGCGCCCCTTGAGCAGGGTTGGCAGCAGCGCGATGGCGGTGGCCCCGGCGAGCGTCTTGATCTGCGTTGCGCGTGTCTCGGCGACCCGTCGGCGCGCCGTCATGCCGCTGCGGATGCGGTGGTAGATCAGGGCGGCGCCGGCGACGGCGACAAAGCCGACGCCGAAGCCGAGGCAGGCCTGGATGTAGCCGAACCTCTCACCTGCGACCATCAGGGCCGCGGCGATGAAGAATCCGAGCCCGATGCTGAGCGCGATCGCGGCGATCGTATAATCCACCATGGCACGCCGGACGCGCTTGGCGACGAACGCCGGTTCCCCGTTGGCGAGCGTCTGGATGAGCGTCGCGAGCATGCGCGCCTTTACCGGCGCGCCAGCAGTGCGAACAGAAAGCCGACGCCGGCCGCGATGGCCAAGGACGTCACCGGCTTCTCGCGCACGGCCGCCGCCATCTGGCCCTCGAGATCGTCTGCCTTGGCCTTCAGTCCTTCGACCGCCGCCTCGCCCTGGTATCGCAACTGATCGGCCCCGTCGCTGGCGATGTTCTTCAGCGCGTCGAACGAGCGGCCGCCTGAACTCGCGATCTGCGCGGACAGTTTGGCAATCTCGGCCTTCAGTGTTTCGATCTGCGCTTCCATGTCGGCTGCGGAAGCACTCGAAGCGGCTTCGGCCTTATTGGTTTTGGAGGAGGTCGTTGGCATGTCTGGATTCCCTTTCGTTTGTCCCGAGACAAACGCCGCACTGGCCGGGCGGTTCCGGTCTTTTCCGAACGCATGAAAATGCCTTTCGATCCCGGAGTCCAGATGGATTCGGACAGCGCGAGGGAATCGCGGATGCAATGGCGTTCGGGCAGGAGGCCGGGCCTGGCGCTAGACCAGCGGCCGCAACTGACTCTTCAGCCCCTCCCACCGCGCGACCGCGAGCAGGCCCTCCTCGTCGAGAACTTCGCAGCCGCGATCCAGCCATCGGATCAGCTTGCGATCGACGAGCTTGCGCAATGTCTTGTTGGTGTGGACGACCGACAGTCCGAGCGTATCCGCGACGTGCTGCTGGGTGATCGGTATCTCGGCTCGGGTCTTGTAGAGGCGCAGCGCCCGC
This sequence comes from Mesorhizobium sp., assembly GCA_030698645.1. GTDB lineage: Bacteria > Pseudomonadota > Alphaproteobacteria > Rhizobiales > Rhizobiaceae > Mesorhizobium_A. The sequence continues at coordinate 6,724 of JAUYMV010000577.1, read as the reverse complement.
GCGCGCTGCGAGATGAAGGCGATCAGGTAGGCGGCGCGTTCGAGCGCGCTCCGGCGGCCGACGCTGAGCAGCGTCTCGTCGAGCATCTGCTCTTCGCGCGCCGAGAGCCAGGTGAGGTCGTATGCGAGGCCCGGATGCTGGCGATAGAGGGAAAACAGCCGGTCGCGTTCGAACACGCACAGCAACATGGGCGACAGCGCTTCGACGGAATGCTGCATTTCCCCGGTGAGGCTGCCCTGCAGCCCGATCAGATCGCCGGGAATGAGATAGTTCAGGATCTGCCTGCGGCCGTCCGACAGCAGCTTGTAGCGAAAACCCCAGCCGAAGAGAACGGTGTAGAGATGCGCGCTGTGGCTGCCCTCGACGATCACCGTCGCACCGCGCTCGACCTGGAGTTCGCCGGTCTTGAACTTGCTGACGAAATCGAGTTCCTGAGGCTCGAAATCGCGGAACACGCCAAGCGGCCGGAGCGGGCATTCCGCGCAGGGATACTGTCGGCCCGAACTCTTGGTAACGATCGTCATGCCTTGATCCGTTTGGAACTCTCTCGCCGGCCTGAATGTTCTGATCCGCGTCGTGAGTCAGTCCAATCGACCTCGTTGAGGCATGTCAAACTTAAATGACTTTGGATGGCGTATCAGGCATTTAAGGCGATGGGAAAATTGATGGAGAAGCCGATTTTGGACGCGAAGCTGCTCGAAGGGGTGCGGGTGCTCATCCTCGAGGACGAGTTCCTCATTGCCATGGATGTCGAGCAGCTTTGCCGGGACTACGGGGCGGCGGATGTCCAGATCAGGCGCAGCCTAGAGGAACTTGGTCCCGATCCCCTCGCGTCGATCGGCTTCGACGTCGCGGTCGTCGACATGCGGCTCGGCGGCACGTCGACGCTCGATTTCGCGCGCGGCCTGTTCGAGGCTGGCATACCCTTCGTCTTCGCCACCGGCTATGCGGATCTGGACGAGTTTGCGACGTCCTTCCCTGGCGTCGAGGTCGTCGGCAAACCGTATCTCGGCACTGACCTCGTCGGCGCGTTGGGCACGGCGCTCGCCCGCCGGCGCTCATAACGGTCCGGGCACGAATCTGCCGGACGGGAGCCCGGCCGCCGGCGCGATATCAGACCGAACTCAGCACCTGGACGGCGATCGCATCCGGTCCGTAGTCGGCCTCGCCCGAAACGCCAAGCACCTCCTGCAGGCGGGTGCGGGCGCGACTGACCCGGCTCTTGATCGTGCCGACGGCGCAACCGCAGATTTCGGCGGCTTCCTCGTAGGAGAATCCGGACGCGCCGATCAGGATGATCGCCTCGCGCTGATCCTCCGGAAGGGTGTTGAGCGCCGTGCGGAAATCCTCGAGGTCGACGCTGCCGTGCTGGCTGGGATGAACTGCCAGCCGGGCCGTCATGGCGCCATCCGAATCCTGCACCTCGCGACCGCGCTTGCGCATCTGCGAGTAGAACTCGTTGCGCAGGATCGTGAACAGCCACGCCTTGAGATTGGTTCCGGGCTGGAAGCTGGCATGCTTGTCCCACGCCTTGACGAGCGTCTCCTGGACCAGATCGTCGGCGCGATCCGTATTGTGCGTAAGCGAAACGGCGAATGCGCGCAGATTGGGTATCGCGCCGAGCAGGTCGGCTTTGAAAACGGCGGATGCGGCCATCGTCCCCTACTCCGGCTTACGCGTGGACTCGACCTCTTCGAGTTGCTGCAGAAGCAACGCGAACCGGTCCGGAACCTCCTCGGAGACAAGGCCTTCGTAGTACTGGCGCAGCTTGCGTCCGATCTCGGTGTTGGCGCCAAGGACATCGGCGCTGGCCGCACCCGTGCCGCCGCGCTTGTTGGTCGCGTTCTTGTCGTCGGTCATTCCTTAAACCCGCCCTTATTCTTGTTTAGCTCGGTCCTTCGGCGCACTTCGACGCCGCGCCTGTGACCGCCCGCACCCGCCCGGTTCGCGTTAAAATGCGCAGGACACAAAATTGTTCCATCGTCATGGAACTTTTTTTCACAGCAAGCGTTTTCGGCATTCATTCGGCAACACGTCGGACGCGTCATTGAGGGAGACGGAACTAAATGAGCCTATCAGCAACAATCGCCCCCCACCTTCCCTTTCTTCGCCGCTTCTCGCGCGCCGTGTCTGGTTCACAGTCGAGCGGCGATGCTCATGTGGCTGCGGTTCTGGAAGCGATCATCGCCGATATGAGCATATTCCCCAAGGCATCGAACGAACGCGTCGCCCTCTACAAGGTGTTTGCGAAGCTGTTCTCGTCCATCGCGATCAGCGTCCCGCACGACCAGCCGATTTCGAACTGGGAACGCCGGGCCGCGGCAAATCTCGCCTCGATAGCGCCGCTGGCGAGGCAGGCCTTCGTGCTCGTCGCCGTGGAAGGCTTCAACGACGAGCAGGCAGCCGAGATCCTCGATGTCACGCCGGAGGAATTCTCCGGGCTGATCGCCGAGGCATCCAGCGAGATTTCGCGTCAGGTCGCAACCGACATCCTGATCATAGAGGACGAGCCGCTCATCGCGATGGATATCGAGGAGATGGTCGAGAGCCTTGGCCATCGTGTGGTCGGAACGGCCCGCACCCACAAGGAGGCGATCGGGCTGTTCAACAAGACTCAGCCGAAAATGATTCTTGCCGACATCCAGCTTGCCGACGGCAGTTCGGGCATCGACGCCGTCAACGAGATCCTCGCTTCGGTGGCGGTGCCGGTGATCTTCATCACCGCATTCCCGGAGCGCCTGCTCACCGGCGAGCGCCCGGAGCCGGCTTTCCTCGTCACCAAGCCGTTCAATCCGGACATGGTCAAGGCGCTGATCAGTCAGGCGCTGTTCTTCGACCGCCAGGCCAAGGCGGCAGCCTGAACAAATCGGTCAAGCTTGCCCAAAAAGCCGCCTCCGGGCGGCTTTTTTTATTCGAGTGGAACCGCGGGGGAGTTGACACGTTAGCCATGCGAGTAAGTTGCGGAGACAATGTCATGCTGTACTGGGCCTTGGTGTTTCTCGTCGTCGCGCTCATCGCAGGTGCGCTCGGCTTCGGCGGCATTGCTGGCGCCTCGGTGGGCGTCGCGCAGATTCTCTTCTTCATCTTCCTGGCGTTTCTCGCCATCACGCTTCTTGCTGGACTGATCAGGCGCACGCACTGAATCCGGCTTCGCAGGTTCCGGCGACCAGAAATCCCCCCTCAGCGGTTTCCGGAGCATGGTTGGGCCGCATTCCTCCGGGAATGCGGCCCGACTGCCATCTGCGGCATGGCTGGCGCGCGCCGGCAGCCGCTGGAACCAAAGCGATCCAGGGCGGTTTCCATCGACGTAGAGTGGTGGAGACGGCGTTGAACCGCGAAGAGCATCACACCGGGCCTGGGGCAAGCACCGATGAAGAGGTGACAGCGCCAAGCTCCGCGAGCAATCTCCTGCGTGCATTGAAAAACGCGGGTGTAGCGGTTCTTCTCCAGGATCGCGATCTTCGCTACGTCTCGGCGGAAAATGCCCCACCAAACTGGTACCGGGGCTCCATCATCGGGCTTTCCGACAGGAACATCTTCCCGCCGCACGAGGCAGAACGCCTTCGCCTGGCAAAACTGGACGTCCTGCGGACCGGCCAGGCGGCGCGCCTCGAAATCGCCCTCAGCGAAAGCGACGGCACACGCTGGTACGATCTGTGGCTCGATCCGGAATCCTCCGGTCCGGACGTCGTCGGCATCGTCACCACCGCGATCGAGGTCAGCGACCAGAAGCGCCGCGAGCAGACTTTGCGCACCCTGCTTCGCGAAGTCAGCCATCGCTCCAAGAACCTGCTGGCCATCATCCAGAGCATCGCGACGCAGACGGGCCGCTATTCCGGAACGCTCGACGAATTCCTGCTGCGCTTTCGTGGCCGCCTGCAGTCGCTCTCGTCATCCCAGGACCTCGTCACCTCGTCCAACTGGCGCGGCGCCGACCTGAAGCAGCTGGTTGCCGGCCAGGTCGCGCGCTACACCGCCAATCCCGGGCACAACATCGTGCTGTCCGGGGTCAATCCCTACCTCAATCCGAACGCGGCCCTGCATGTCGGGCTGGCCTTGCACGAACTGGCGGTCAACTCCGTCAGCTTCGGCGCCCTGTCGTCACCCGACAGCAAGGTGGAGATTTCCGCCCTGCCGGACGGCGACGGTTCGATCGTGTTCAACTGGTCGGAGCGGACGCCCGTCGGTGCGGAATTCGCGGAAAGGCGGTTCGGCAGCGTGGCGCTCGAGCGCGTGGTGCCCGCGTCGATAAACAGCACCGCGCAACTGACGATCGCGGCCGGGCGCCTCGACTATCGGCTCGTGCTCCCGCGCGACAGCTTTCACCCCGAGCCGGCGTGAAACTGTCAGCAGGCATTAAGACCCCGTTTACCATAAGCGCCGATTGTTGAAGGGCGTTACGCTCGGAACCTATGGACACGGGAGCCGTTTCACAGGCGCACGGAGGAGATGTCATGACCAGAATGCACCGGATAGAAGACGCGGCAAGGCTGGCCATGGGCGACTTTCGCGCCGGCGACGCGCCCGCCGTGCCGTCCGCGCCTGCCCTCGGACCCTGGCTTTCCAGCATCGCCGTCGTGGCGGTCTGCCTGGCATCCGCCGTGCTCGCGTTCGGCTTCTACTGATCGCAGCATCCGGGCCGCGGGCGAGGACCTTGCCTGCCCATCTGAGCTCCCATCTGTCCCATCCGTCCAACCGCGCGGCGATTCGGCCTGAACACGCTGGAAATCCATAGTGTTCTGTCGGAACCAATGTGCTGTCCGTCCGTTCTGCTCTGCGGAGGGAACGGCAATGGAACATATCGCTGCACTGCTTCTGATCGTCGGCTGCTCGCAGGATCTCTCGTCATGCCACGAATTGCCTGCGCCGGTGTCGATCTATGAGAAGGCGACCGAGTGCGACGCTGAGTTGCCCATCGCGTTGCGCCAGTTCGACGGCTTTCGGCCGCGCGTGATGGCGACCTGCGTCGCGGTCGATCCAGCCCTGGAAGAGCAAGACGCGGAGCTGGTCTGGGATATCGGTCCGGATGGCCGCCTCACGGCGGCAATCGAAGTTCCGCGGATGACCGTCGCCTCGATCGCCGGGAGGCGCACCGCCGAATAGCGCGAAATCACAGACACCGGCGCATTGCCGGAATTTTGCCCGCACCCTATGCAAGAAGCTGATTCGGGGCGGGTCATTCCAAGGAGAGAGACACATGAAGACCGTACTTATCGCGCTCGGCCTTACGGCCACCATGGCCGTCGCGGGCTGCACGTCTACTGAACGAGATGTCGGTGTCGGCGCCGTGGCCGGTGCGGCGATCGGCGGTCTGGCGACCGGCCGGGTCGGCGGGGCTGTGGCCGGCGCGGTCATCGGCGGCGCCGCCGGCGCTCTGCTCGGGCGTGCCGCACGGCGCGGCGAATGCCGCTACCGCGACAATTATGGCCGCGTCTACATCGCGCGCTGCCCGCGCGGATACTACTGATAGCGCAGTCGAGATCGATGCGGGCGGATGGCGAAAGCCTTCGCCCGCATCGTCGATCGCCCCGCTAGCCGCGCAGCGGGATGGTAATCCTGATATCGAGGCCGTCGTCCGGATAGCTCCTGTCGATCGCCCCGCCCAGTTCGCGAACGATGTTCGCTTCTATCAGCCGCGTTCCGAATCCCTTGCGCGTCGGCGGATCGACGCGCCCCGCGCCGCGCTCGGTCCAAAGCAGGACGAGTGACCGCTCGGCCGAGCCGACGATCTTCCATGTGACCGACAGCGACTGCCCGGCATCCCCGCCAGCCCCGTATTTCAGCGCATTGGTGGCAAGCTCGTGGAACGTCAGGCCGAGCGCCTGCGTCGTGCGCTCGTCGATCTCCACGCCAGGCCCGTCGATCTCACCGCGCTCCATGTTCTGGCCGAACACCTGCGCCAGTTCGGTTTCCAGCAATTCCCGGAGATCCGCCTTTTGCCAGCGCGAGCGCGTCAGCATGTCCTGCGAGGCCGCCATGGCCTGCAGCCGCGCGCCGAAGGAGGCCGAGAACTCCTCTATCGACGTGGCGCCGGCCGCCGTCTGCCGGGAGATCGCCAGCACGCGGGTGATCGAGTTCTTGATGCGATGCTTCATTTCCTGGAGCATCAGGTCCTTGTCCTGCAGGCTGCGCTCGCTTGCCGCATGCAGCGCATTGATCGCCGCGTAGGCCTTTTCGCCCGAGCGGACGAGGAGCGCCAGGGCGGCGGCCAGAAGCAGTCCGAAGAGCCCCAGCGCCACGGCCGCGGCGCGCGACATCGGATAGACGAAGGCCGCCGTCGGTCTGAAGTTCAGCACCCATTTGCGCCCGGCGACCGTCATCTCGCGCACCGATGGCGATGGCGCGCCGAACGACGTATCTGGCGCCGTCTTCGAGCGGAACAACAGGCTGTCCGCGCTCTGTGCCCCGTCATGGACCTCGACACTGAGCGGCAGCAGCGGCGGCCGGACCAGCGCCGCGGTGAACAGGTCGCCGGCCCGGAACGGCGCGTAGATGAAGCCGACCGTCGCAGCCGCGCGTTCAGCGGGCTCCGCGTTGGGCGTCACGGTCAATGAGAGCGGCAAATAGATCAGGAAGCCGGGCATGCCCTGTCCGGTCGAACTCTGCACCAGGGTGACCTTGCCCGAGGCGCGCGGCTGACCGCTCTGCATCGCCTCGGTCATCGCCGCGCGACGCACCGGCTCGCTGAACATGTCAAAGCCGAGCGCCGCGTCATTTTGCGCAT
>JAUYMV010000575.1 GCA_030698645.1 Mesorhizobium sp. | reverse complement strand
TCGCAGCGCACCATCGGCACGCGCAAGGCGGTCGTCCTGCAGGCGATGAGCGAGGTTGCGCTGACGCCGGAAACGATTTCCCGCTTCCGCCGCGCCTATATCGACGCGTTCGGCGCGCCCGCGCGGGATGACGCATTGTATGCGGCGATCTCCGAAGGCCGCCGTTTCGCCGGCATGGAGCACTGGCTGCCCTTCTTCTACGAGCGGCTCGACACCGTGTTCGACTATCTGCCGGGCGCCCCGCTCATCTTCGAAGCGCTGGCGCATGAGGCGATCGCCGAGCGCCGAGCGCAGATCGACGATCACTACGATGCCAGGCAGCGCAGCGCCGACGCCAAGAGCCACGGCGAATCCGTGCCGTACAAGCCGGTGCCGCCGGATCTGCTGTATCTCGCGCCGGAGACGCTGAAGACGGCGGCGGGCGACCGGCTGATCGTCGACATGACGCCGTTCGACCTGCCGGAAACGCGCGAGCGGCGCATCGTCCATGCCGAGACTCGCACCGGGCGCGGCTTCGCGGTCGAGCGCGCCGACCCGACACAGAACGTCTTCGACCACGCGGTGAACCACATCGCCTCGGTGCGCAGCGGCGGGCGCAAGGTGCTGATCGCCGGCTGGAGCGAGGGCTCGCTCGACCGGCTGGCGCAGATCCTCGACGACCATGGCCTCGGCAACATGGCGCGCGTCAACACGCTGGCCGAGCTGGAGGCGCTGCCGCGCGAACAGGCGGGGCTCGCCGTGCTGCCGCTGGAGCACGGGTTCGAGACGAAACGCTTCGTGGTGGTGGCCGAGCAGGACATGCTGGGCGACCGGCTCGTGCGGCGCTCCAAGAAGAAGCGGGCGGCGGACTTCATCTCGGAAGCGTCCGCCTTGGCCGCCGGCGACATCATCGTCCACCAGGACCACGGCATCGGCCGTTTCATCGGCCTGCGCACGATCGAGGCGGCCGGCGCGCCACATGACTGCCTGGAAATCCACTATGCCGGCGACGGGCGGCTTTTTCTGCCGGTCGAAAACATCGAGCTCCTGTCGCGCTTCGGATCCGACGCGGCGGAAGTGCCGCTCGACCGGCTCGGCGGCGGCGCCTGGCAGTCGCGCAAGGCCAAGCTGAAGAAGACGCTCCTGGAGATGGCGGGCCAGCTGATCCTCATCGCCGCCGAGCGCAAGATGCGCGGCGCGCCGGCCTTCAATGCGCCGGACGGGCTCTATGGCGAGTTTGCCGCGCGCTTTCCCTATGACGAGACGGAAGACCAGCAGACGGCGATCGATTCGGTGCTCGACGACCTGTCGCTCGGCCGCCCGATGGACCGGCTGATCTGCGGCGACGTCGGCTTCGGCAAGACGGAGGTGGCATTGCGCGCGGCGTTCGTGGCCGCGATGGAAGGGTTTCAGGTCGCCGTGGTGGTGCCGACGACGCTGCTGGCGCGGCAGCACTACAAGACCTTCACCGAGCGCTTCTCCGGCCTCCCGGTGCGCATCCGCCAGGCCTCGCGCCTGGTCACCGCCAAGGAACTCGCCGAGACCAAGGCCGGCATCAAGGACGGCACGGTCGACATCGTCGTCGGCACGCATGCGCTGCTGGGCGCCTCGATTGGCTTCAAGCATCTGGGGCTGCTCATCATCGACGAGGAGCAGCATTTTGGCGTCAAGCACAAGGAGCGGCTGAAGGAGCTGAAGAGCGACGTGCATGTGCTGACGCTGTCGGCAACGCCGATTCCGCGCACGCTGCAGCTGGCGCTGACGGGCGTGCGGGAACTGTCGCTGATCACCACGCCGCCGGTCGACCGAATGGCGGTCCGCACCTTCATCTCGCCCTTCGACCCGCTCGTCATTCGCGAGACACTGCTGCGCGAGCGCTATCGCGGCGGCCAGAGCTTCTATGTCGTCCCCCGCATCTCGGACCTGAAGGAAATCCACGATTTTCTCAGCGCCTCGGTGCCGGAGCTGAAGGTCGCGACCGCCAACGGCCAGATGCCGCCGACCGAACTCGACGACGTGATGAACGCCTTCTATGACGGGCAATACGATGTGCTGCTGTCGACCACGATCGTCGAATCCGGCCTCGATATCCCGGCCGCCAACACGCTGATCGTGCACCGCGCCGACATGTTCGGCCTGGCGCAGCTCTACCAGCTGCGCGGGCGCGTGGGGCGCTCGAAGTTGCGCGCCTATGCCCTGTTCACGCTTCCCGCCAACAAGACCCTGACGCAGACCGCCGACCGGCGGCTGAAGGTGCTGCAATCGCTGGACACGCTCGGCGCCGGCTTCCAGCTCGCCAGCCACGACCTCGACATCCGCGGCGCCGGCAATCTGCTCGGCGAGGAACAGTCCGGCCACATCAAGGAGGTCGGTTTCGAGCTCTATCAGCAGATGCTGGAGGAAGCGGTGGCCGAGGTGAAGGGCGAGGGCGACCATGCCGACGGCAGCTGGTCGCCGCAGATCACGGTCGGCACGGCCGTGATGATCCCGGAAAGTTTTGTGCCCGATTTGCAGCTCAGGCTCGGCCTCTACCGCCGCCTGGCGGACCTGACGACGCCGGAAGAGATCGACTCCTTCGGCGCAGAGATGATCGACCGTTTCGGGCCGCTGCCGGACGAGGTCCAGCACCTGCTGAAGATCGTCTACATCAAGGCGCTCTGCCGCCAGGCGAACGTCGAAAAACTCGATGCCGGCCCGAAGGGCGTCGTCATCCAGTTCCGCGACAGGAGTTTTGCCGACCCGGTGGGGCTGGTGAAGATGATCGGCGAGCAGGGCGTTCTGGCCAAGATCCGGCCGGACCAGAGCGTGGTGTTCATCCGCGACTGGGCGACGCCGGAGAAGCGGCTGCAGGGCGCGGCGGTGGTGATCACGCAGTTGGCAAGGCTAGCGGCGAAGGCGGGGTAGGGGTCGCGAACCTGGCGCGCGTCACTCGGTGATGTTCCTGAATGGGATATATGCATCGGGGCCTAAACTCGACCGAAGTGGATGGCGCCTCCGAGGCGCTTCGGATAATGAACATGCCGCGACAGCTTTGAGAGTCAATCAGCGACCTGCTGTTGTCCTGATCCGGTCGTAACGGGGAAAGTGTTGCTTCGAAATGTAACTCATCCGGCGAGGCTTGTGCCCGTAGCGTTCTTCCTGGCGATATCGGTCGGGACACTCCTGCTGATGCTGCCTATTTCGCGCGAGGGGCCGGGGAGTGCGCCACTCCTTACGGCGCTATTCACCTCCACCTCTGCCATCTGCGTCACTGGCCTCATCGTCGAGGACACGCCGGTCTACTGGAGCGGCTTCGGCCAAGTTGTGATCCTGATGCTCCTCCAGATCGGCGGCTTCGGGATCATGGCCGCTGCCACGCTCCTTGGATTGCTCGTAGGGCGAGGGTTTCGGCTCAGCGATCGGCTTCGCACGCAGGCAGAACGAAGCTACTTCGACCTGTCCGACGCTCGAAGCGTCCTTCGCCTGATTCTGGTCGTGACCCTCATCGTCGAGGGCACCCTTGCGGCTGTGCTCACCAGCCGGCTGTACTTCCATTATGAACACGACTGGCCGATGGCTGTCTGGCATGGCGTGTTTCATGCCGTCTCGGCATTCAACAATGCCGGCTTTTCCACCTACTCCGACAGCCTTATGGGTTTTCAGAGCGATTGGCTCTTCCTGCTGCCGATCATGATCGCGATCGTCCTGAGTTCGCTCGGCTTTCCCGTCATTCACGAGATGCGCACCCGGTGGAGGGGCGCTGGCCCGTGGACCTTGCATAGCAAGATCACGCTATGGGGGACGGGCGTTCTGCTTCTTGCCGGATTTTTCGCCGTCCTTGCGGCGGAATGGGGCAATCCATCAACCCTCGGGCCGATGGGAGTTGGCGAGAAGCTGCTCAACAGCGCATTCCAGTCGGTTACCACCCGCACGACCGGCTTCAATGCGCTGGATATCGGAGCGTTCCGCGAGGAGACCCTGGCCGTAACCTACATACTGATGTTCATCGGCGGCGGCAGCGCCGGAACCGCCGGCGGCATCAAGGTCACCACCTTTTTCCTTCTCGCGATCGTGGTCTGGTCGGAAGCCCGGGGAGAACGCGATGCGGCACTATTCGGACGCCGCATCGGCACACCAATCGAGCGGCAAGCCCTGACGCTTGCCCTGCTTTCCATCGCGCTGATCGGGATCGGCACGATTATCATGCTGTCGGTAACCGAACATCCGCTCACCGCTGTTCTTTTCGAGGCCATTTCGGCCTTTGCTACCGTGGGTCTTTCGATGGGTATCACCGGACAGCTTCCAGCTTCGGCAGAACTGGTTCTAATAATCCTCATGTTCGTTGGCCGAGTAGGTACCATCACGATCGCAACGGCTCTCGCCATGGGCCGTGGCAGAACTGAATTCCGCTATCCAGAGGAGCGCCCAATCGTTGGCTAAGCATCCGAAGCGCAATCGAGCCGAAACCGTTCTGGTAATTGGCCTCGGCCGCTTCGGCACTTCCGTCGCCTCATCGCTGGTCCGCATGGGGCATGAAGTGCTGGGGGTGGACGAGAACCTGAACAGGGTCCAGGAGACGGCCGATCGGCTAACGCATGTTCTCCAGGCTGACAGCACCAACCCGGAGGCGCTGCGGCAGATCGGCATTGCCGATTTCAAGACCGCCGTCATCGCAATTGGGAGCGACATCGAGGCCAGCATCCTTACCGCTCTTGCCGTCATCGAGGCGGGTGTTCCGACGATCTGGGCCAAGGCGACCAATGAGCGCCACGGCAAGATACTGAAGAGCATCGGCGTGAAGAACGTCGTCTACCCGGAGGCTCGGATGGGGCAGATGGTCGCCCATATCCTGACGGGCAAGATGATGGACTTCGTCGAATTGGACAGCGACTTCGCAATGGTGAAAACGCGCGCTCCGGCGGAACTGGTAGGTCTCACCCTCGAGCAAGCTCAGGTGCGGAAACACCACGGCGTGAGTGTCGTTGGCATCAAGCGACCGGGTGAGGTCTTCACCTATGCCCAGCCGGATACCGTTGTGGAGCAGGACGATTTGTTGATCGTGCTGGGCGAGATAGCACTGGTGGAGCGTTTCGCTTCAGGGAGCTAAGCGGGTGGATCAAGGCCGCCGCACATACTTCTGCATCGGCGGCGATCATCCAACCGGCGCGGCTGGCGGCGAAGGCGGGGGGAGGGGATGCCCAATCGTCAGCAGACAATCACGTTCAGATAGTCTGCCGCCGCAAGTTCAGAGAGACATAGAGCGTCGCTGTAATCTGGTTTTCGCCGATGGCGACCAGCGCCTCGTCCGTTAGCCGCCTCGCCCCGCTCATCAGCCAAGACAGTGCATGGGAGTCGAGCAGCGCGCCTGGCAAGGACTATTTTGCCTTGAGTGTCTTGGGCCGTCGCGTCAAAGCCTGCTCGGCAATCGGCTCAAGCAGATCGACGTCCTTCCTGATCGAACCGTCCCATGGCCCCCGTAGAACGGGGAGAAGGTAGCTAGCCCACCTTCATCCCCGCCACCTGGCGGATCGCATCCGCCAACGTCGCCGCGTCCTGCGCGCCGCTGACGGCGTATTTGCCGTCGAGCACGAAGAACGGCACGCCGCTGACGCCCATGCGCTGGGCATTTTCGATTTCGGCCTGCACGGCGTCCTTGTCGGCGTCGGTCGCCAACAGGTCGGCGACGACGGCTTCGTCCATGCCGTTTTCGCCGGCGATGCGCGCCAGCTCGGCCTTGTCGCCGATATAGACGCCCTGTTCGAAATTGGCGGAGAACAGCGCCCTGGTCACGCGGTCCTGCACGCCGTCGCCGGCCGACGCGGCCCAGCGGATGACGCGGTGCGCGTCGAGTGTATTGGCGGCGATCTTGATCTTCTCGAAGTGGAAGTCGATGCCGTCGGCGGCGCCGAGCGGCACGATGCGATCGTGGATCTGGCGGAGCTTTTCTTCCGAGCCGAACTTGGCCAGCATATAGGCCTTGCGGTCCTTGCCTTCGGGCGGGATGGTCGGGTCGAGCTGGAAGGGACGCCAGTGGACGGCGACGTCGATCTCCGGCAGGGACGCGACCGCCTTGTCGAGGCGCTTCTGGCCGATGAAGCACCATGGACAGACGACATCGGACACGACGTCGACGGTAACCTGCAATCTCTCGCTCATGGCCATTCCTTTCCGCGTGGCGGGTCTATGTCGCGGACATATGGGGCGCGCCTAGGGTTCGCGCCACCATGTCGTCAACTGGTAGCCATAGACCGGCGTCACGTCCGGGCGGCGGATATGGCTCCAGCGCGCAACCCATTGTTCGGGCTGATGATAGAGCGGAACGACCCAGGCGCCGCTCAGCAGAACGCGATCGTAGGCGCGCACCGCGTCAACGAACTCGCCGCGGTCGCGCGCATTGAGCATGGCGTCGATCATCGCGTCGACCGCGGGATCGGCGACGCCGGCATGGTTGAGCGAGCCCTGCGCGTCGCGCGACGCGCTGCCCCAGCGGCCGACCTGTTCCACGCCCGGCGACAGCGACGCGGAATAGGCATAGACGATGCAATCGAAATCGTGCGCGATCAGCCGCTGCTGGTACTGCGCGTCGTCGACCGAGCGGATGGTGAGCGTGATGCCGAGGCTGGCCAGCGTGCGCTGCCATGCCAGCGCGATCGACTCGCCGCCCTTGCTCTTCAGCATGATCTCGAAGCTGACCGGCGCGCCGTCGGGGCCGCGCAGACCGTCGCCCGGATTGGTGTAGCCGGCGGCCTTCAGCCGGTCGAAGCCGGCCTTCAGGAAAGCGCGGTCGCGGCCGGTGCCGTCGGACACCGGCGGTTTCCATTCGCCCGCCATCATCTGCGGCGTCACGGCATCGGGAAAGGGCGCAAGCAGCGCCTTTTCCGCCTCGCTTGCCGGACGTCCGAACGAGGACAGCTCCGACTTGTCATAAAAACTCCTGGTGCGGGCATAGACGCCGTTGAACAGATTGGCGTTCGCCCATTCGAAATCGAACAGGCCGACCAGCGCTTCGCGCAGCGCCCGGTCCTGAAAAAGCGGCCGGCGCGTGTTCATGACGAAGCCGTACATGCCGGACGGCACGCCGCTGCGGAAGACATCCTGGACGACGCGTCCGTCGGCGACGGCGGGAAAATTGTAGTCCTTCGTCCAGCGCCCGGAATCGGCTTCGATCTGGACGTCGACCAGACCCTTCTTGAAGGCCTCGAAGAGCGCGTTCTCGTCACGGAAATAGTTGACGCGGATCTCGTCGTAATTGTGCACGCCGCGCTTCGACGGCAGGTCGCGCGCCCAGTAGTCCGGATCGCGCCGGAGCGTCAGGAGTTCGCCCGGGCGCACGGTCTCGATCGTGTAGGGTCCGCTGCCGATCATCGGCTTCAGCGACGATTTCGCGAAGTTCTCCGCGTCCGTCGCGTGCTTCGGCAGGACCGGCATGAGGCCGAGGATCAGCGGCAGTTCGCGGTCCGGCTGGCCGAAGGTGAAGCGCACGCCGTCCGTGCCGACCTTTTCCATGGCCGCGATCTTCTTGACCGTCGTCGCGTAGCGCGGCCAGCCCTTGTCGCGTAGCAGCTCGAAGGTGAAGATGACGTCGTCGGGCGTCACCGGCTCTCCATCGGAGAACTTTGCGCGCGCATCGATGCGGAACTCGACGAAGCTGCGCGCCGCGTCGGTCTCGACGCTTTTCGCCAGCAGCGGATAGAGCGTGAAGGGCTCGTCCATCGAGCGCTGCATCAGCGAGTCGAAGACATTGTAGCCAAGCGACAGGTCGAGGATGCCGCTGGCGCCCTGGCCCTGCACGATGAACGGGTTGAGGCTGTCGAACGTGCCGCGCATGGCGTAGTTGATCGTGCCTCCCTTCGGCGCATCGGGGTTGGCGTAGGCAAAATGGCTGAAATCGGGGCCGAGCGCCGGTTCGCCGTGCATGGCGATGCCGTGCGAAGCGCCTTCGGCGGCCGCCGGCAACGTGCTGGCCGCCAGAAGAAGGCTCAGGAAAGCGAGGAGGGCAGGGCGCATTGCCGTCGTTCCTTGTCGAATCTGATCGAATCGGTCTGGACCAAGGTGTAACAGGCGGCCTGCCTCGCGGCCAAGATCGCAGGACCGGCCGCGCTCGCGCAGTTTGGCGCTGGATTCCGATCCGAAGGCAGTGTAACAGGCGCGCTGAAGTCATCCTGTTGCCTCATTTGCGCAACAAGGAACACCGGCAACGCGCGGATTACTCGCGCTCGGGATTCGCTGAGAGGAATACACAATGAGGAGCCTGACAACCAAAGCTTCACGCGTCGCGGTCATGACCGCAGGCGTTGTCGGGCTTCTGTCCGCGGCGGTCATGCCCGCGGCGGCGCAACAGGCGCCGGGCGCACAGATGCCGCGCGGCTGGTTCAAGATCTGCGGCAAGGAGCAGAACTTCGACATCTGCAACGTGCAGCATCAGGTCCTGGCCCAGACCGGCCAGCTGCTGACCGCGGTGCAGCTCGCCGAGTTCAAGGGCAAGGTCAACCGCAAGGCGCTGCAGGTCTCCGTGCCGATCGGCCGCCTGCTGCCGGCCGGCATCACCATGCAGATCGACGGCAGCAAGCCGACCAAGCTCGAATACACGACCTGCTTCCAGGATCGCTGCGTCGCCGACGCTCCGCTCACCGACGCCATCGTCGCGGCGCTCAAGAAGGGCACCGACCTGACGCTGACCTCTTACAATTTCCAGAACCAGCCGAATCCGATCAAGGTTTCGCTGGAAGGCTTCACCGGCGCCTATGACGGGCCGCCGCTCGAGCAGAACGACATGGCGGAACGCAAGAAGGCGGCCGAGGACTACATCATCAAGAACCAGCAGAAGCTCGCCGAGCAGCTGAAGGAAGCCCAGGAAAAGGCCAAGGCCGGAAACTGATCCAGCCGCGGCCATCCGCCGGACGACAGATCAGCGGGACCTTCGGGTCCCGCTTTCGTTTGGCGGTTCAGTGGCGCGCGGCGTGCTTGCGCTCGTAGCGTCCGTCCGGCGTCTGCTCGAAATAGTCGCCGACCTGGGCGTGGCGCACCGGCTCGCCCGACTCGTCCGGCAACAGGTTCTGCTCCGAGACATAGGCGATGTATTCGCTGTCGGAGTTCTCTGCGAGGAGATGGTAGAAGGGCTGATCCTTGGCCGGGCGCACCTGCGCCGGAATGGATTGGTACCATTCCTCGGTGTTGGCGAACTCCGGGTCGACATCGTAGATGACGCCGCGGAACGGAAAAACCCGGTGTCGCACGACCTGCCCGATCTGGAACTTTGCCGTCCTGATATCGCCCATGGCGAGGGTCCTTTTTCGGCCTATTTGGCGCATAAGCCGCGGCAATTCAATGGCGTTGCGCTTGACGCGCAGGGAGGCGGCGCGTTAGCGCGGCGGGCAACCTTCACGCGCGAGCGCTCATGTACGATGTCTTCGGCCTCGTCCTGCCATTCTTCGGACTGATCTTCCTGGGCTTCGCGGTGGCCCGCATCACCCGTCAGCCGCTCGAAGCGCTCGGCTGGATGAACACGTTCATCATCTATGTCGCGCTGCCGGCGCTGTTTTTCCAGCTTCTCTCCAAGACCCCGATCGAGCAACTGACCGAGTGGAGCTACATATTCGGCGCCGTGCTGTCGACCTACATCGTGTTCTCTCTGATGTTCGTCGGCTCGGTTCTGGCCTCGCGCGGCGAGATCGCGTCGAGCACGGTCAAGGGCCTGGCGGCCGCCTATGGCAATATCGGCTACATGGGCCCGGGGCTGGCGCTGCTCGCCTTCGGCGAGGAGGCAGCGGTGCCGGTCGCGCTGATCTTCTGCTTCGAGAACATCATGCATTTCGCCATCGCGCCGACGATGATGGCGTTGTCGGGCGACGAGCGCAGTTCGCCGGGCAAGCTGGCGCTCGACGTCGCCAAGAAGATCGTGCTGCACCCGTTCATCATCGCGACCGCCATCGGCGTCGCCGCCGCGGCGCTCGAGGTCCGCCCGCCGGTGCCGGTCGAGCGGCTGCTGGAGACGCTGGCGCGGGCAGCAGCCCCGTGCGCCCTCTTTGCCATGGGCGTGACGCTGGCGCTGCGGCCGCTGAAGCGCGTGCCGCGCGAACTCGGTGCAATCGCCGCCCTGAAACTGATCGTGCACCCGGCGATCTGCTATCTGGTGCTGAGCTGGATCGGCAATTTCCAGCCGGTCTGGGTCTATTCGGCGGTGCTGCTGGCGGCTCTGCCGACGGCCACCAACGTATTCGTCATCGCGCAGCAATATGGCGTCTGGGTGCAGCGCGCCTCGGCCAGCATCCTGCTGACGACGGTGCTGTCGGTCGGCTCGGTCACCGCGCTGCTCTATCTGATGAAGTCCGGCATCCTGCCGCCGGACCTATTTCCGTAGCGACGAGACCATGCGCGCGAAGCCGCTTCCCGGCTGCATGCCCTCGCGCATGAAGAAGCCGCGCAGCGGCGGGATGCCGGCGAGCAGCCGCAGCCCGGCGCTGCGGGCAAGCTGCGCCGGCAGCATCTCGGCCAGGAGCGACAGGTAGAGGACGTTGACGGCGGCGGTGCGCGCCACCACGTCGGCCCTGCGCGCCGACCGGTAGGCGGCAATCGCGCTTTCGGCGCCGGGATCGGCGCGATGCGCGGCGGCTGACTTCACGACATCGGCGA
>JAUYMV010000588.1 GCA_030698645.1 Mesorhizobium sp. | reverse complement strand
CAGAAATGGGCCGGGCTGGTGGTGCATGGCGCCGAGCCGGCGAAGGAAAACGCCGCGATTTTCGCCGGCGACCGCCAGGTCGGCTATGTCACCTACAGCGACCATGGCTATTCGCTCGGCCAGGTTCTGGCGACGGCGCATCTGGACAACGAGGTTCTGGCTCCGGGAACGGAACTCGAGATCGAGATCGAGGCGCAGCGTGTCAGGGCGACCGTGGCGGCGCTGCCGTTCTTCGATCCGGAAGGGGTGAGGTTGCGGGGGTAGCCTGATGACACCTGCACCATTTTGACGTATAGAAGGACATCTTTCTATGTCGAAAGGTGCGACATGCCGCGCAAATCCATATCGAAATATCGAGCTGGGGGCTTCTCGGAGCAGGGCGCCGACTATGTTGCGATGCGCGGGCCGCGTGTCGGCGCAATGATGACGGACGACGGCGAAATCGCATTCGACAAGGTCGCCGAGGCGTTCGGCATGTCGAAGGGCCAGATCGCCGAAACCGCCGGACTGAGCGCCGCGACCCTGCAGCGCGCGACGCGCGCCTCGGCGGCGAAGACCCGCGTCCGCATCACCGAAATGCTGGAGGTCGTCGCCCGCGTCACCGAGTGGGCGGGCGGCGAGCGCCAGGCGATGGCGTGGTATCGCGCGGAACCCTTGCCGGCCTTCGGCGGGCGCACCGCCGAGAGCCTCGTCAAGGACGGCAAGGCCGGCGCGGTTCGCGACTATCTCGACCATCTCACCATGGGCGGGTTCGCGTGAGGGCGCGGTCGTGCGATTCCAGGGCGACTGCTATCGGGCGCATGACCCACGCTGGTCGTTTTCGCCATTGTCCGGTGACGGCGCGGCGATCCATGGCGGGCGGTTCAATCCAAAGGGCATGCCTGCCCTGTACCTGAGCCTGTCGATCGACGGCGCGGTCGCGGAGGCGGCGCAGGGATTTGCCGGCAAGCTGGAGCCGCTGACGGTCTGTCTCTACGAGGTGGACAGCGAGACCATACTGGACCTGACGGACGAAGCCGAGCGCGCTCGGGCGGGTGCCGAACTGGCAGATATGGCCTGCGCCTGGGCGCTCGACCGCGCCGAAGGGCGGGAGCCGGCGTCCTGGAAACTCGCGCGGCGGCTTGTCGCGCAAGGCGTCAACGGGATCATCGCGCCCTCCTTCGCAAGGCATGCCCGGGCAGACATCAAGAACCTCGTGCTGTGGCGCTGGGGTCGGGACCTGCCGTGTCGCGTGGCGGCGCACGATCCGAGCGGCAGATTGCCGAGGGACCAGCTGTCCTGGCGCGACTGAAGCCGTCGCAAGAGGACTCAGCCATTCCACGGATCGACCAGCGTGAGCTGCGTGTCCTGGAAATGGCGGGTGTTGCGGGTGGCGAGCGTCGCGTTGCGCGAGAGGGCTATGGCGGCGATCTGGGTGTCCTTTGTTTCGATGTTGATGCCGTTGCGCACGCGGCGGCTCACCAATCGGCCGGCGATCTCGGCGGCTGCCGCATCGAAGGGAAGAACTCGGTTCTGGAGGACAACGGTCGCAAGCTGGCGAAAATCGACAAGCATGCGCTCGCGCCGCCGCCCTTCCGGCACCAGACCGATGCCAAAGTGAATTTCCATCAGCGTGATCGCGGTCGTCCAGACGGAACTGCGCGTCTGGCGGTTCATCCAAA
>JAUYMV010000571.1 GCA_030698645.1 Mesorhizobium sp. | reverse complement strand
CCGCCACCCGGGCGCGGGCGCGGCCGGGGTCGGTGATCGCGGCGAATCTGGACGGCTCGACGCCGAATGCATCGGCCACCGCCTTCAGCCATGCCGTCGTGCCTTCCTCGCCGAGCGGGAAGGGCGCCGGCAGGTGCCTCGCGCCGCGACCTTCGAGCGCCTTCGCCGCCTCGCCGAGGAACGGCTGCGCCAGCAGGAGCCGCGTGTTCGGTCCGATGGCGGGCAGCGCCGTCGAGGCGCGCGGCGGCAGGAACGCGACCGGCCCTATGCCGAGCGCGTCGAAGATGCGTCGGAACTGGTCCTCGGCGACATCCGGCAAGGCGCCGGCGACGATCAGCGAGGGTGCCGCGTCGGATGATTCGGCCGGAAGCGCGGCGGTCAGCGCGGCGAGGAAATTGTCCTCGCCCTGCGTGAAGGTCGTCTCGATTCCCGAGCCCGAATAGTTCATCACCCGGACCGCCGGAAAATGCTGCCGGTTCAGCCGTTCCGCCGCCTTCGACAGGTCGAGCTTGATGACCTCCGACGGGCACGAGCCGACCAGCACCAGCATGCGGATGTCGGGCCGTCGGGCGAGCAGCTTGGCGACCACCTTGTCCAACTCGTCATGCATGTCGGCCATGCCGGCGAGGTCGCGCTCGTCGATGATGGCGGTGGCAAAGCGCGGCTCGGCGAAGATCATGACGCCGGCGGCCGACTGCATCAGGTGCGCGCAGGTGCGCGAGCCGACGATCAGGAAGAACGCATCCTGCATCTTGCGATGCAGCCACATGATCGAGGTCAGCCCGCAGAACACCTCGTGCTGGCCGCGCTGGCGCAGCGGCAGGGCAGGGCCGCGGTCCTTGACGGCGATGTTGGCCGGCCCGTTCATCGCGCCGCCTCCAGCACGGGATGCGTGTCATGACCGGCGGCCCTCGCGCCCAGCCGCGCCGCGCGCAGCTTGAGCAGGAACTGCGTCGCGTTGACGGCGTAGGTGGCATAGGCGGCGAGCGCCAGCAGCATCAGGCTGCGGTGGTCGATGAGGTCATAGGCGAGGCAGACCAGATAGGCGGTGTGCAGCGCCAGCACGAGCATGCTGACGACGTCCTCCCAGAAGAAGGCTTCGGCGAAGAGATATTTGCCGAACACCACCTTCTCCCAGATCGAGCCGGTGATCATGATCGTGTAGAGCAGCAGCGTCTTGATCACGATCGAGACATTGGCGGCGAAGAGGCCTTCGCCGGTGGCGAGATAGCGCAGGATCAGGCCGACGCTGATCAGCAGGACCAGGAACTGCAGCGGTGCGAGGATGCCCTGGACCAGCGTCCATTTCGTCTCGTCACGGCGACGACGCTGCTCGGGCGTGTAGAGCTGTACCGTCCGGCGATAAGAGCTGGGTCGATCCGACTGTGCCACGACTCCCGACCGCCTCCCTTGGTTTTTCGTTCCCGCAGTCGATGGGAGCTTACTACCGCCAAATCAAAAGTGTCAATCAAACGTGACGTATAAAGTTATTTACAACAATGGCGCCAGAAGGCGATTTTCCGTCTGGAAATCGTCTGGCATGCAGCGTATGTTTTTGTTCGAGAGAGGCGTCAGCGCGAAGAATACGCGGCTCGCCGCAAGGTCCCCGGGGGCCATGTCGAGCCGAAAGCGGTCACCAGGCCGTGCGATTTTTCCCGTGTTTACAATGGGGAACGGCAGTCATGGCACAAGGGCGTCCCGGCATCTCCGCTCTGCAAGGCAGCGCCGGAGCCATGTTCTCCAGACCGTTTGCCCAGCATCGCGCGGTTTCCGCGCCGGCTCAGGACCGTGACGACCGCTCACCCTTCCGAGGTGCCTTCGACACGGCGGAAAGCACCCTGCTCGTCAGTTTCGAGGAACGCCGCGCCGCGCAACTGCGGCTTTCGGCGGCCCAGCGCAGGCTGGTCCAGCGTTTCGTTGAAGCGCTGTTCGAGGACGCCTCCGAGCGCTGCGCCGACATGGTCGAGACCGTCCTCGACGAATGCGGCGACACGCAGCAGGTCGCCCTGCTGCTGTTCAACCCGGCCGCCCTCCTTCTGGAACGCCAGTGGCTCAGGGACGAATGCGACTTTCTCCAGATGACGATCGTCGTGTCGCGCATGCAGCGCCTGTTCCGCCAGATGGTGGCCGAGCATCCGCCGGTCGGCCGCCCGGACGTGACACGCTGCGCGCTTCTGGTTCCGGCCCCCGGCGATCAGCACAGCCTCGGCCTCGTCATCGTCGACGACGCGCTCACGCGGGCCGGCTGGAGCGTCGATTGCGCCAGCGCCGGCGGCCGCACCGACATGTTCCGCCTTGCCGCGTCCAACGACTACAAGATCATCGGCATCTCGGTCAGCGGCCTGCACGCCCTTCCGGGTCTTGCCTCGGTGCTCGCCCGGCTGCGCCGCAAGTCGCTCAACGCTTCGGTCGTCCTGATGGCCGGCGGCAACCAGGCGGCGTCGGATCCGCAAAGCGTCCTCGAAATCGGTTTCGACGTCGTCGCCGTCGATGCGCGGTCGGCGGTCCGGCTTGCGGAATCGGCGGTTTCCAACGGCATCGACTGCGCGGCTGCGGCCATGGCGGCCGAATAGCGGCGAGGTTTGGCTGACGCCGATGGACAAGCTGGTTTCCCGTGAGGTGTCCCGCTCGTTCAACACGCATGGCACGCTGTTCTCCGGCCTCGGCGCCGATGCGCTGGCAGGGCTTGCCACCGCCAATTCGGACATCGCGATCATCCTGTCTCCCGACGGCGTGGTACTCGACATCGCCTACCGCGACCGCAGCCTGAAGGCCTGGCATCTCGACGACTGGATCGGCCAGCCGCTGGTCGAGATCGTCACAGTGGACAGCCGCGTCAAGATCGGCGAGCTGCTGCGCGATTCCGCTCCGGGCGCGTCCACCCGCGTACACCAGGTCAACCATCCGGCCAAGGGCGTCCGCGATCTGCCCGTTGGCTACCGCCTCGTCTCCTTCGCGGGCTCCGAGCTGCGCATCGCGCTTGGCACTGATATGCGCGCCATGGCCGAGATGCAGCAGCGCCTGGTGCGCGCCCAGATCGACATGGAAAAGGACTACCGCAAGCTGCGCGACATCGAATCGCGCTACCGCATCCTGTTCCATCTCGCCGCCGAACCGCTGATCGTGGTCGATGCGCGCAGCCTGAAGATCGTCGACGCCAATGACGGCGCCGCGCGCCTGCTCGACAGGACCATCCGCAAGATCGTCGGCATGTCGGCGGCGACCCTTTTCGCCAAGGCCGACCAGGCCCAGGCCGTCGAGACGCTGACCATGCTCGGCGCGCGCGGCCGCGCGGATGTGTTCCGGGCCAGGCCCGCGACCGACGACCGTCCGATGGAGGTGCGCGTCACGCCGTTCCGCGAATTCGGCAAGACCAACCTGCTCGTCTGTTTCGCCAGCGAGGACGAACAGCGCGCCGATGCCGCGATGCCGCTCGACAACACGATGATCTCCATCGTCGACAGCCTGCCGGAGGGCATCGTCGTCGTCGACGATGCGGGCAATGTCGTCGAGGCCAATCCCGGCTTCCTCGATCTCATTCGCGTCGTCTCGCTCGACCGCGTCGAGCGCCGCAGCCTCGATGCCTGGCTCGGCGGCTCGCCCGTCGACCTGCAGGTGCTGATGGCCAATCTGCGCGAGCACGGCACCGTGCGCCGCTTCGCCTCGGTCATCCGCGACGAACTCGGCGGCACCGAGACGGTCGAGGTCTCCGCCGCCCGCATCGCCGGCGGCGACGGCCCGCTCTTCGGTTTCGTCATTCGCGAGGCGCCGCGCGGCGACGCGATGGCGTCTGGCGCCGGCGGCGGCCAGCCGGCGACGGCCAGCCAGTTCACCGACCTCGTCGGCCGCGTACCGCTGAAGGACCTCGTCCGCGACACGGCCGACATCATCGAGAAACTCTGCATCGAGGCGGCGCTCCGCCTGACCGACAACAACCGCGCCTCGGCCGCCGACATGCTGGGCCTCAGCCGCCAGAGCCTCTACATCAAGCTCAAGCGCTACGGCATCTCCGACCAGGACGACGGCGACACCCCGGCCTGACCGGCCGCCGGTCCGACTGCGGAACACGCCTTGATCCGCGGCGGATGTGTCAATCTGCATTGACGCATTTTTTCGTAAACGCTAACGTTCAGCATGGCCGATCCGATCACAGTCTCCGCCCGTCCGACCCTGCCGTCGATCGCCGCCACGATCGAACTCCTGAAGCCGATCACCTGGTTCGCGCCGATGTGGGCTTTTGGCTGCGGCGTCGTCTCGTCGGGCGCCGCCGTCGGCGACCGCTGGCCCTATGTCGTGGCCGGCATCCTGCTTGCCGGCCCGCTCGTCTGCGGCACCTCGCAGGCCGTCAACGACTGGTACGACCGCGAGGTCGACGCCATCAACGAGCCGAACCGCGTCATCCCGTCCGGCCGCATGCCGGGCAGTTGGGGCTTTCGCGTCGCGGTCGCCAACACGCTGCTCTCCCTCGTCGTCGCCTGGTGGCTCGGGCCGTGGGTGTTCGGCGCGGCGATCGTGGGGCTGGCGCTGGCCTGGGCCTACAGCGCCCCGCCGCTTCGGCTGAAGCGCAGCGGCTGGTGGGGGCCGGGCGCCGTTGGCCTGTGCTATGAGGGCCTGCCCTGGTTCACGGCGGCGGCCGCCGCGGCCGGCGCCTTCCCCGGCGCACCCACGGTCACGATCGCGCTCCTCTACAGCATCGGCGCGCATGGCATCATGACGCTGAACGACTTCAAGTCGGTCGAGGGTGACCGCCAGATGGGCCTGGCGAGCCTGCCGGCGGTGCTTGGCGTCGACCGCGCCGCGCGCCTTGCCTGCGCCATCATGGCCGTGCCGCAGCTCGCCGTCATAGCCCTGCTGCTGTTCTGGGGCTTTCCGATCCACGCATTGATCGTCGCGGCGCTCCTCGCCGGGCAGGTCGCCTGCATGGTTCGCATGCTGCGCGACCCGCTGCGCTATGCTTCCT
>JAUYMV010000570.1 GCA_030698645.1 Mesorhizobium sp. | reverse complement strand
GTGCCGGTCTGCGACAGGCCGAGCCCGCCGATGACGATTGCGACCTTGGCGCCGCGCGAACCCGACCAGGCGCCCGCATAAGCGTCGAACGGGCGTCGGCCGTCGGCCGCGCGGATCGGAAGGGGCCCGGTCTCCGACTGCTCGATGAGGTCGCGGACCGGAACATGCGCGGTGCGCAGATTGTTGGCCAATGCCGACGGATCGCGGATGACGATGATATTGCCCGTCGGCGCCGTCTCCGGCCCGAGCCGGATGATCGACGGACCGTCGCCGGTCGTCTTGTCAGGCGTGGCGGGCTTGGCTTGGGCCGTAGTGGGTTTCGCCGGATCGGGAGGCACGGTCGCGACCTCCGGCACCGAAACGGTCTCCTGGGCCGGCTTGCGCAGGCCATCGCCGAGGCTGGCGATGTAACCGGCAGCGCCGAACACCGCCGCCGTCATGGCAATGCCGGCGAGCGGCAGGCCGCGCAGCGTCGCCGCCAGCCCGCCGGTGCGGGCCGGAAGCTTCTGGCCAAGCGGTTGCTCAATATTGCGGGTCAGTTTGTGCTCCAGCCGGACGGTCGAAGAGGCGCCGAGTCACGCCGGCAGGCACGCGGGAAAAAGGCGACCGCCCCGCGAAAGGGCGGCCGCTCGATGCTTACTGGTTGAAGACGGCCTTGGCCGGATCCGGCGGGAAGGCCGCATCAGTCTTCTGGCCGCGCAGCAATTCGAGCGCGAAGGCGATCTGCAGGTCATCCTTGGGATCGGGCGGTACATAGGCAGCCGAGCCCGATCCTTCCGCGCCCTCCTGCTGGCCCTTGATGTGGCCGCGCAGGTCAGACTCGCCGCGCGTGATGTCACGACCCTTGAGATCCTCCGGCAGCGGCTGCTCGACCTTGATGTCGGGCGTGATACCCTTGCCCTGGATCGAAGTGCCGGCCGGCGTGTAGTAGAGCGCGGTGGTGAGCTTCAGCGCGCCGTTCTCCGGCAGCGGAATGACGCTCTGGACCGAACCCTTGCCGAAGGACTGCGTACCGAGCACGGTTGCCCGGCGGTGATCCTGAAGTGCGCCCGCGACGATCTCTGAAGCACTCGCCGAACCGCCATTGACCAGCACGATCAGCGGCTTGCCGTCGATCAGGTCTCCCGCGCGCGAGTCATAGCGCTCCGTCTTCGCCGGATCGCGGCCGCGCGTCGAGACGATCTCTCCGCGGTCGAGGAAGGCGTCGGAAACGCTGACGGCCTGGTCGAGCAGGCCGCCCGGGTTAAGGCGCAGGTCGAGGATATAGCCCTTGATGCCGCCCGCCGGAGCCTGCTTCTTGATCGATTCGATGGCCGCCTGGAGGTCGCCATAAGCCTTCTCGGTGAAGGAATTGATCTTGATGTAGCCGATGTCGTTCTCGACACGGAAGCGGACCGCGCGCACCTTGATGGTTTCGCGGATGATGGTGAGCTTGATCGGCTCGGTGGCGCCTGAGCGGATGATCGTCAGGTCGATCGGCGTGTTGACCGCACCGCGCATCTTCTCGACGGCTTCCTCCAGCGACAGGCCGCGAACTTCCTCGCCGTCGATCTCGGCGATCAGGTCGCCCGACAGGACGCCGGCACGGGCGGCAGGCGTATCCTCGATCGGCGAGATCACCTTGACCAACTCGTTTTCCATGGTGACCTCGATGCCGAGGCCGCCGAACTCGCCCTTGGTCTGGACGCGCATGTCCTTGGCCGCGTCCGGATTGAGATAGGAAGAGTGTGGATCGAGCGATGTCAGCATGCCGTTTATTGCGCTTTCGACCAGCTTCTTCTCTTCCGGCGGCGTGACGTACTGGGCCCGCACGCGCTCGAAGATGTCGCCGAAGATGGCGAGCTGGCGATAGGTGTCCGAATCGGCCGCGTTCGCTCGCGAGCTTGGCGCTCCGTAGACCAGACTCATCGCCGATGCGCCCATCAGCGCGCCTGCAAACAGAAGCGACACTTTACGAATCATGTTCGGTCCTTCCAGACTGACGTTCCAGCCACCACGGGGCAGGATCGACGGGTTCTTGGTCCTTGCGGAACTCTATGTAGAGTTCCGGCTGCGAATCTTCACTGCCGACGGCGAGCGCGCTCGCCACTCTGGTTTCGCCCATCGCGCCGACCGGCTCGCCGGCCAGAACCGTCTGGCCCAGCGATACGCTGATTCGTCCCAGTCCAGTCATCACCACATGATAGCCGTTGCCAGCATCCAGGATCAAGAGTTGGCCGAAGGAACGGAACGGTCCGGCGTAGAGGACTGTGCCATCGGAAGGCGATGTGACGATTGCTCCCGATTGTGTCCTTACAGTGTCGCCCCAGCTGGTCATGCCGGCCTCGTCGACATGGCCGAATCCGCGCACCAGCTTGCCTGATACCGGCAGGGCAAGCATGCCCTGCAGCGCCGAAAACGGCGCCGCGGCGGTCAGCCTGTTGGGCTCCGGCACCGGCAATGCAGCATTCTGCCGTTCCTGCCGCAGCCGCGCTTCCTCGGCAAGCCGCGCTTCCTCTGCCGCCTTGCGCGCTGCCTCCATGCCAGCCTCGAGCGAGACGATCAGGTCCTTCAGAGTGCCGGCCTTGGCCGCGAGGTTGGCCGCGCGCGTGCGCTCCGCCTTGAGGCTTTCCTCCGAACTCGCCTGCAGCTTCTTCTTTTCATCAAGCAAAAGTGAAAGCCGCTGCTTGCCCGCGGCCTGATCGTTCATTGTCGCGACCAGCCTTTCGCGCTCGGCGTCGATGGTCTGGCTGATGCGCGTCATCTCGGCCAGGTCGGCGATCAGCACGGTCGTCTCGTTGCGTAGCTCCGGAATGACCGCGCCGAGCAGGATGGCGCTGCGCACCGACGACAGCGCGTCTTCCGGGCTGACCAGGATGGCCGGCGGCGGATTCAGGCCCATGCGTTGCAGGGCGCCGAGCACCTCGGCGAGCACGCCGCGCCTTTGCGTCAGCGACAGCTTGATCGCGGATTGCTGCTCGCGCAGCCCGACCAGTCGCTCCTCGATGCCGGCGACGTCCTCGGCAAGCTTGTTTTCCGTCTTAGCCGCCTGGATGAGGGCCGCGGTTATCGAGGCGTTGTCCTTGCGGATCCGTGCCACCTCGTCGGCCAGTTCCTTCTGCCGGCTGCCGGAAATCTCCAGTTCGCCGGTCAGCCGTTCATATTCGCCGGCGGTTTCTGCATGCCGCGTCTTGAGATCCGTCACCTCTTCGGCGCGTGCGCCGACGCTTGCGAGCGCCAGCGCAAGGCAGCAGACAGCCATCGGCAACGATCTTCTCACGCACATCCTGTCGGCCGGTCCGGTTTCGGCGAAGCCTAGAGCGTAGCAAGCGCTTCGTTAACGAAGCATCAACCATGGCGCCGCCGCGGCGATGCTCGTCTTCGCCACACTACGTCACGACGGGTGATTCGTCAGGCGCGGTGATAGGGATGACCGGAGAGAATGGTCGTCGCGCGATAGAGCTGCTCGGCCAGCATGATGCGCACCATCTGATGCGGCCAGGTCATCGCGCCGAAGGAAAGGACGAGGGCGGCGCCCGGGCGGAGGTCAGGATCGTGGCCGTCGGCGCCGCCGATGGCGAACCAGACATGCCGGCTGCCGATGTCCTGCAACTGGGTGAGCTTTGCTGCGAACGCCTCGGAGCCGAGAGCTACGCCCGTCTCGTCGAGCAGCACCAGCGTACCGCCCGTGCCGACGGCATCGAGCAGCTTGCGGCCTTCTTCAAGCTTGCGGCCGGCCGCGTCCTGCGCGCGGCTTTCGGGAATTTCCGCGACCCCTGCCCATTCTAGGCCAAGCGCCGGCCCCGTCTTGGCGAAACGGTCAAGATACCGCGCTGCAAGGTCCCGCTCCGGGCCCGCCTTCATGCGGCCAACGGCATGGATACAAACGCGCATCTTACCTGCCCTCGGAGAAGCGGCTCAGTGAACCGTCTCTTCCTCCATGTCAGGCGCCTGCCACATCTTCTCGAGATTGTAGAACTCGCGCACCTCGGGCCGGAAGACGTGGACGATGATGTCGCCCGCGTCGATCAGCACCCAGTCGGCGCCAGTCAACCCCTCGACCTTGGCGTCGCCATGGCCGGTATCCTTCAGCCTACGGAGCAACTGCTCCGCGACGGCCGCGACATGACGGTTCGACCGGCCCGACGCGATCACCATGTAATCGCCGAGACTGGATTTGCCCTGAATGTCGATGGAGACGATGTTTTCGGCCTTGGAGTCGTCGAGACTGGCAAGGACGTCCCTGATGGCCGAGGGTGCGCTCAAACCGCTGGCCCCGACCGGCGAAGGCATGATTTCAGCCTTCTTCCGCAGTACTGTTCTCAGTGTCTTTCCTTTCGAGCGGGATCGCCAAATCAGCCCGCTCCCGTACGGGCACCTCATTAGATAGGCAGAGTTACACTACGGTTTCAAGACGCTTGCACGATTCCTCTCCAACGGCTGTGGTGGGGTCGGTTGGGAGGCTACGCCCCCTTGCGGGTCTTCCGGCGCGGCAATGCCGGCTGGTTGTCCGTCGACCTCTACTGTCGGGAGGGCGTGTCGTCCGTCGGCGAAAAGGCAAGCTCGACCGGCAGCGGGGCTTGCGCCGTCATCGGCTGGAAGCTGCCGGTCTCTTCCGGTGGCACCGCGCGTGCGCGCAGCACACGCCAGAAGACGAAGGCGCAGTAGATTGCGGCAATCACGATGGCGACGACCATGAACGCCTGGGTGCCGTAGATCGCGGTGAGCGCGGTCCCGATGCCCGGCACGACGAAGCCCGAGACTGACCAGGCAAACAGCATACTGCTCGACAGCGTCACCATGTCGTCCCGCGAGGCGCGGTCGTTGGCGTGCGCGGAGGCGAGCGAATAGATCGATTCCGACGCGCCGCTCCAAACGATATAGATCAGGATCATCACGGTGATCGTGGCGCCGTCGAATCGGCTGGCGGCGATGCCGGCGACGACCACCAGCAGCGAGGCGGCGATCAGCACGTAGCGGCGGTCGGTGCGGTCCGATATCCAGCCGAACGGGATCTGGAATAAAAGCGTGCCGAGCGGCATGGCGAACATCAAAGTCGCCACCTGTTGCTGGCTGTAGCCGCTGGCGGTGGCATGGATCGGCGCGAAGCCGGCGATCATCATCGACAGGCCGCCGACGGCGAGCATGCCGGCGACGCCGACGGGCGAGATGCGCCACGCTTCCCGGATCGCCACCGCCGCGCCTTCCGGCGGAGGCGGCTGGCGCAGCGTCGTCAGTCCGACCGGCAGGATCGAAAGCGCGGTGAAGGCGATGCCGAGTATCGGGGCCGCCGCCGCCGAAATGTCGAGGAAACCCATCAGATAGGAACCGACGCCAAGGCCGACGATGTAGCAGACGTAGAAGATCGCCATGACCCGGCCGCGCACCGCGTTGCCGACGGCGTCGTTCAGCCAGCTCTGCGCGACCACGAACATGCCGCAGATGGCAAAGCCGTAGAGCGCCCGCGCGCCGATCCAGACGAGCGGAAACGTGCCGGCGCCGACGATCGCGTTGGACAGCACGATGAGCGCTGAAAACACCATGAAGGCGCGCGCATGGCCGACGCGGCGCACCAGCCAGGCGGTGAGCAGGCAGCCGGCGATGCCACCGGCCGACAGGCCGGTCAGGATCATGCCCGCCCAGGTCGGGTCGTAGCCCTCGGCGCCGAGCCGGACCGGGATATAGGCGAACATCAGCCCGTTGCCGATGGCGACCAGCGCCATGGCGAGGATAACGCCCGCGACGGCGATCATCGGCGCGGGGGCGTCGCCGGTTGTCGTCGTCCGCGCTCTGGTTCTGGTGCTGCTCATGTTAGGTCGAGTTTCGCCGCGCCGGTCGCGCCGCGCCGCGCCAAAAGCGACATGCTGGCGGCGTGGCAAGCTGGACCGCAGCATAGACCGCTCTGGTTCAAAGCGCGCTCATGCCTCGTCGGCCTCGGCAGCGCGAATGGCGGACGATGACAGCGAGGAGCGTGGACCATGAATGAAGGTCCAGGCGGGCGCCTGCATGCGTGCCAGAAGGGCGGCGTCGTCCTCGTCCTGGCGGGCATAGTCGAAGGTCTTGGCCATCATCGACGACAGGAACGACAATGTCGCGCCGGGTCGGTCGATGACGGCGATCGGAAAGGTCAGCGCGATCGCCTGCCAGCGCTGCCAGCGGTGGAAATCGCGCAGGCTGTCGGCGCCCATGATCCAGACGAAATCGACACCCGGATTGCGCGCCTTGACCAGCGCCAATGTATCGGCCGTGTAGCGCACCCTGTACTTTGCCTCGAAGGCGGTGACCTTGATCTTCGGATCTTCGGCGAGTGCTTCGGAGAGCGCCAGACGGTCGGCGAGCGGGCGCAGCTGGCGCGTGCTCTTCAGCGGGTTGCCCGGCGTCACCATCCACCAGAGCTGGTCCAGCTTGAGCCGGCGCAACGCGATCTCCGCGACGAGGAGATGGCCCGCATGCGGCGGATTGAACGAGCCGCCGAACAGGCCGACCACCATGCCCTTCTCGACATACGGCATGCGCAGGTAGCGGGCGTTCAATCCGTCGAAGGTCATTCCTCAGGCCACTTGCCTTCAGGCCAATCGCGGCTGCCGTGGATGACCCGAAGGATTGTGATACGGTTATCCGTCAAAGCGTACGCAACGATGTAGGGCGTGCGCCCAACTACTTTCTCGTAGCATCCGGCGACTCGACCCTGTCGACCGGTGGCAAATTCTGCGAGACCCGAAACGGCCTCGTCAATCCGGTCAGCAAGCGCCAGTGCACCTTTGGGCCTGTCCTGGGCAACATGACGCAATAGCGCGTCCAAATCGTCGAGAGCATCATCGGACCAGACAACCGTCGTCATCTTTGCGATGCGTCTGCGATCGTCTTCCTGATTCGCGCCATCGCGTCTGCGTGGGGCGTTACGCGTCCGGCCTCCATATCAGCCAGACCGCGCTTGATGCCTTCAATGATGGCCAACTCGCGGTCGACATAGTCCGCAATTGCTTCCCCGGCGAGGAAGGACTTCGAACGCCGTGTGTGATGCGCGAGTTCTTCGAGACGAGCTTTGGTCTCGCTTGCAACCCTGATGGTGACCGTTTCAGTCGTTTGTGCGCTCATGTGCACAAGCTAACACAACGCGAAATGCATGGCATGCATAATCTTACCGCGCTGCCGACTTCAAGACCCGTTCACGCCCTCACCTGCCCCGAGCCATGCACGCGGTATTTGAACGAGGTCAACTGCTCGACGCCGACCGGGCCGCGCGCGTGCATCTTGCCTGTGGCAATGCCGATCTCGGCGCCCATGCCGAACTCGCCGCCATCGGCGAACTGGGTCGACGCGTTGTGCAGCAGGATCGCCGAGTCGATCTCCGCGAAGAAGCGGTCGACGGCCGCTATGTCCTCGGCGACGATCGCTTCGGTGTGGTGGGAAGAATAGCATTCGATGTGCTCGATCGCGCCGGCGACGCCAGCGACCAGCGCCACCGAAATGATGGCGTCGAGATATTCGGTCGACCAGTCCGCCTCGACGGCGGGGACGGCTTGCGGCCACTGCGCGACCACGGCCGCGTCGCCGCGCACCGTGCAGCCGGCCTTGGCAAGCGCGTCGAGGATGGGCGCCAGGTGAGTCGCGGCGACTGCGCGGTCGACCAGCAGCGTCTCAGCCGAGCCGCACACGCCGGTGCGCCGCATCTTGGCGTTGACGGCGATCTTGATCGCCATGTCGAGCTTCGCCGAGCGGTCGATGTAGAGATGGCAGATGCCTTCGAGATGCGCGAAGACCGGCACGCGAGCCTCCGCCTGGA
This sequence comes from Mesorhizobium sp., assembly GCA_030698645.1. Taxonomy (GTDB): domain Bacteria; phylum Pseudomonadota; class Alphaproteobacteria; order Rhizobiales; family Rhizobiaceae; genus Mesorhizobium_A. Next base: position 9,889 of record JAUYMV010000570.1, on the reverse strand, counting down.
CGCGGCCGACGAGGCTCTTGCCGCCGCGCGGCACGATGACGTCGAGATTGCCGTCGAGGCCCTTCAGCATTTCGCCGACCGCTGCGCGGTCGGTGACCGGCACGAGCTGGATCGCGGCCTCGGGCAGCTTCGCCGCGCGCAGGCCTTCGACAAGGCAAGCGTGAATGGCGGCCGACGAATTCGCCGAATCCGAGCCGGCGCGCAGGATGACCGGATTGCCCGCCTTGAAGCAGAGCGCGCCGGCGTCCGCCGTCACGTTCGGCCGGCTCTCGAAGATGACGCCGATGACGCCGAGCGGTGTGCGCACGCGCTCGATGTGCAGGCCGTTCGGGCGGTCCCAGGCGGCGATCACCTCGCCGACCGGATCCTTCAACTCGGCGATCTCGCGAATGCCATCGACCATGCCGCGGATGCGGCCGGCATCGAGATTCAGCCGGTCCAGCGAGGCGGGCGACAGGCCGCTCTCCGCGCCGTTCGCCATGTCGATGGCGTTGGCGTCGAGGATCGTCTGCTCGCTGCGGCGGATGGCGTCGGCCATGGCGATCAGCGCGGCATGCTTGCGCTCCGCACTCGCGATGGCGAGCGGCCGCGCGGCGGCACGCGCGGCGCGGCCGATCTCCGCCATCAGTGCGGCAATTGCAGCAGTATCGTCTATCGCCTTGAGCATCGACCCTTCCCACTCGTTACGTGCGACCTTTACACATCGCCGCGGAATGCTTCAACTTGTGCAGTTGCAGGAGATTTCGATGCCGCGGATATCGGCCAGTCATCTGAAGAAGATGCGAAACAGCTACAGACATGAGATTGCGCGTTTTCTGGCGAAGAAAGCCACTTCAGGTTTCGTGGTTACCTATGGCGAGCTTACCCAGCAGTTTGGCGGCACAGACCGAGGATGGGGCGACACGCTGGGTGGTATCGCACTGCGTTGTAGAGAGGCCGAAGTGCCACTCCTGTCCGTGATCGTTGTTTCAAAGGCCACTGGTATGCCGTCGGTGGATGCGGTGCTCTATGAAGACTTGGGTCTCAGCGATCCCAATGCGATCAGGTCGGAGCAGCAGCGTTGCTTTGACTACGATTGGGTGGCTTCTCCGCTGGGCTGAATGGGTCGCGATACCACCAGGTCATCGCGGTGCACCATCGCCGAGCGCGGCTCGTAGCCAAGCACGCGCGCGATCTCGGTCGTCTTGAGGCCGGCAATCCTTACGGCATCCGTAGCGTCATAGGCAACCAGCCCGCGCGCCGCCTCCGCGCCATCCGGTCCGAGGATCGCCACCGTGTCACCGCGCGAAAAATCGCCGCTGACGAGCTTGACGCCGGCCGGCAGGAGCGACTTGCCTGACAAGAGCGCTGTGATCGCGCCGGCGTCCACCACCAGCCGACCTGCCGGCTCCAACTGGCCGGCGATCCACGTCTTGTAGCCGCGCACCGGATTGGCCGACGCCTTGAAGAAAGTGCAGCGCTCGCCGCGGTCGATCGCGCTCAGCGGGTTGAGGCGGTCGCCCTGGGTGATGATCATCGCTGTGCCGGCGGCGGTGGCGATCTTGCCGGCATCGAGCTTGGTTCGCATGCCACCGCGCGACAGTTCCGACGCCGCCGCCCCCGCCATCGCGTCGATCTCGGGCGTGATCCGCTCGACCAGCGGGATGAACTTCGCCTCGGGGTTCTGCGCCGGGGGCGCGGTGTAGAGCCCGTCGATGTCGGAGAGCAGGATCAGCAGGTCGCCGCCCATCATGGTGGCGACGCGCGCCGCCAGCCTGTCATTGTCGCCGTAGCGGATCTCGCTGGTCGCCACCGTGTCGTTCTCGTTGATCACCGGCACCGCCTTGAATTTCAACAGCGTGTCGATCGTCGCGCGGGCGTTCAGATAGCGCCGCCGCTCTTCGGTATCGCCGAGCGTGACCAGCACCTGGCCGGATTTCAGCCCATGCCGGGCAAGCTCGTCCGACCACGCGCCGGCCAGCGCGATCTGGCCGACGGCTGCGGCGGCTTGGCTTTCCTCGAGCTTCAGCACGCGGCGGCCGAGACCGAGGATGGTGCGGCCGAGCGCAATCGCCCCCGACGAGACGACGAGCACCTCGACGCCCTGTCCCGACAGGATCGCCACGTCCTCGGCCATCGACGACAGCCATGGTCGGCGCAGGCCGCTCGTCCGGTCGACGAGCAGGGCCGAGCCGATCTTCACGGTGATGCGGCGATAGGAGGAGAGCGGGCGAAGCGTCATGGCCGTCTCAGTCGTCGAAATAGCGCTTTTCCACGACGACCGGGGCTTCGCGCGTGCGCGCCTGCTCGACATGGGAAATCAGCGCGCGCAGCACCTCCTGCACACCTTCGCCGGTGACGGCGGAGAGCATGATCGGCGCCACGCCTGCCGCGCGCTTCAAGGCGGCGGCCTTCTTCTTGCGCTCGGCGGCATCCAGCGTGTCGATCTGGGACAGCGCCACGATCTCCGGCTTGTCCGTCAGCCCGTTGCCGTAGGCCTCGAGTTCGCGGCGCACCGTCTTGTAGGCCTTGCCGGCATTCTCCTCCTGGGCCGAGACGAGATGCAGCAGCACGCGCGTGCGCTCGACGTGACCGAGGAAGCGGTCGCCGATGCCCACACCCTCATGCGCGCCCTCGATCAGGCCCGGAATGTCGGCGATGACGAATTCCCGCCCGTCGATACGGGCGACGCCGAGACCGGGATGCAGCGTCGTGAACGGATAGTCCGCGATCTTGGGCCTTGCGGCGGTGACGGCGGCGAGGAAAGTCGATTTGCCGGCATTGGGCAGTCCGACGATGCCGGAATCGGCGATCAGCTTGAGGCGCAGCCAGACGGTGAGTTCCTTGCCCTCCTGGCCCGGATTGGCGCGCCGTGGCGCCTGGTTGGTCGAGGTCTTGAAATGCGTGTTGCCGAAGCCGCCTTTGCCGCCGGCGGCGAGCCGGAAGCGCTGCCCCGTTTCGGTCATGTCGACGATCAGCGTCTCGTTGTCTTCCTCGTAGATCTGTGTGCCGGCCGGCACCTTCAGCACGACGTCAGCGCCTTTGGCGCCCGAGCGGTCGCGGCCCATGCCGTGCACGCCGGTCTTGGCCTTGAAATGCTGCTGGTAGCGATAATCAATCAGCGTGTTGAGGCCTTCGACGGCCTCCACCCAGATGTCGCCGCCGCGGCCGCCGTCGCCACCGTCCGGGCCGCCGAATTCGATGAACTTCTCGCGCCGAAACGACACCGCGCCTGCGCCGCCGTCGCCGGAACGCACATAGACTTTGGCCTGGTCGAGAAATTTCATCGTGTAGACATCAAATCCCTGTAGCCCGGGCAAGACTTGCCGGATGGACCGCACGTTGCTCTAACGCATGCGAAGCGCCCGCGCGAGGGCCTATTCGCAGCGGTGTTTTCCCGAAGGACGGCACGAAACGATGAAATGCGTCACCTACAACATCCAGTACGGCACCGGCCTCGACGGCCGCTACGATCTCGCCCGCATCGCCGAGGCGGTGCGCGGCGCCGATGTCATCGCGCTGCAGGAGGTGTCGCGCAACAATCCGCAGAACGGCGGCCACGACATGGTGGCCGAACTGCATGATCTGCTGCCCGACTATTTCTCCGTCTACGGCGCCCCGTTCTCGGTCGACATGGGCTCGGCGATCGAGCAGGGCCGAACCGTCGACCGTCGTTTCGAATTCGGCAACATGGTGCTGTCGAAGACGCCGATTCAGGCGTCGCGCAATCTCCTCCTGCCGAGGAGCCGCACCTTCGACAAGTTCAACCTGCAGCGCGGCGCGCTGGAAGCCATGATCACGACGCCGTTCGGTCCGCTGCGCTTCTATTCGGTCCATCTCGATCACACGAGCCCGTCCGAGCGCATCGCCCAGATCCGCTGGCTGGTCGCCAAGGTTCTCGCCTACGCCAACGAAGGCGGCGCTCTGACCGGAACCTCGGAAGTCGGCTTCCCCGAACCGCCGCATCCCGAGGAATTCCTGCTGATGGGCGACTTCAACATGCAGCCCGGCGGACCCGAATATGTCGAGATGACCGGCCTGCCGGACGTCGAGTTCGGCATTGCGCGGCGCGCGCACCTGCCGGTCGACGCCGCCATGCTCGGCGCCTCGCCCGCGTCCGGCCGCATCACCTGGATCGATCCGCGGCGCCCCGACGATCCGGCCCGTCGCCGATGCCTCGACTACTGCTTCGTCCACGCCGGGCTTGCGCCCCGCGTGCGCGGCTCTTGGATCGACGAGGCGGCGGTCGGCTCCGACCACCGCCCGGTCTGGCTGGAGCTTGCCTGACCGGCCGCCCGCCATGGCGATCGCAGCCGTCATGTCCGGCTCCATGTCCGCAGGCTCATCCAGGTACGGCGGTCGAGGCGGTAGCGCTCGACCGGGACCTGACCCGCGACGATCGAGCTCAGCATGCCCTGGCCAACATACTGGAAGCCGCATTTATGGATGACGCGCCTGGACGCCGGATTGATCACCCGGCAGGAGACATGCAATTCGTCGATTACGGTGGCGCGAAAGGCGAGATCGACCAGCGCGTGCGCCGCCTCGGTGGCGTATCCCTTCCCCCAATGCGGCTCGCCGACCCAGTAGCCGAGCTCGAGGCCCCGTTCGGTGGCGTTGAGCCCGGCGCATCCGACAAAGCGTCCGCTATCGGCGAGTGTCAGCGCATAGACCGCGCCGGCGCCGCCCTTTTTCGCCGACATGGCGATGAAGGCGCGCGCCTCGGCTTCGCCATAGGGATGCGGCATGCGCGTCAGCATTTCCGCGACGCGCCGGTTGTTGGCGAGCGCCGCCAGGTCCGCCACGTCGTCGCTATGGGGCGGGCGCATCACCAGCCGCTCGGTGACCAGCACCGGGCAGTCGATCGCCAAGCTCTCGTCGTCGCTGTCTTCCGTCTCGGCAACCATGGCAGTCCCTCCAGGCAAGAAAAAGGGGAGATGGCGGCCCATCTCCCCTGATCCATTCTGGAATGCTCCAGACACCGGTCCCCGAGATGGGTCGCCGGTGTCGAAATCGCGGAACCGGCTACTCCGCTGCGTCCTGCATCGGGTTTACCGACACGTAGGTTCGGCCATTGGCTTTTTTCTGGAACGCAACCGCGCCCGCCTTCATGGCGAACAGCGTGTGGTCCGTGCCGATGCCGACATTGGTGCCGGGATGCATCTTGGTGCCGCGCTGGCGAACCAGGATGTTGCCCGAAATGACGGCTTCGCCGCCGAACTTCTTCACGCCGAGACGCTTCGACTCGGAATCACGGCCGTTGCGCGACGAACCGCCAGCTTTCTTATGTGCCATCGGTGTTCTCCTTCAGTCCCTGATTACTCTGCGTCCGAACCGGCGGCGGCTTCCTGATCGATCTTGGCGCGCGGTGGCTTGCCAGCAATCAGTTCCTTGGCCTGGACGACCCATTCTTCGCGCTCGACACGTCCGCCCAGCGAGAGATCCTCATCGAGCTTGGCTATGTCCTTCTTCTTCAGCGCCGCGATCTGCTTCAGCGTGGTGATGCCGGCCTCGGCCAGCTTCTCCTTGAGCACCGGGCCGATGCCCGAGATCAGCGACACGTCGTCGACGGCCTGGGCCGACATGAGGGCCGCCGGCGCGGTGCCGGCGCTGGCCTTCGCGGCCGCCTTCTTCGACGGCTTGGCGCCGGCGAGCAGGATTTCGTCGATGCGCACCGTGGTTAGCATCTGGCGATGACCGCGCGTGCGGCGCGAATTCTGCCGGCGTCGCTTCTTGAACGTGATGACCGTCTTGGCGCGGCCCTGCTCGACGACTTCCGCCGTCACGACGGCGCCGTCGACGAACGGCGCGCCGATCGTCACGTCGTCGCCCTCGCCGTGCGCGAGCACGAAGCCGATTTCGACGATATCGCCGACACTGCCGTCGACCTTCTCGATTTTCAACACATCATTAGCGGCGACGCGATACTGCTTGCCGCCCGTTTTGATGACTGCGAACATTTTTTGCCTTTCGCTGTTCGGTCCGGCTCTGGGTGGCGGCATGCGCCATCCGGCCGTCTTTTTGTCAGTCTGCGGGGTTCATGAAAACCGGCGCGGAATGACTCCACGCCGGAATTGCGCTGTCCCCTAGCCGACCAACCTGCCGAAGTCAAGGCGGAGCGCGGCTGCAAGTCCGCCACGAAGGCCGCAGGCAGGCGCGATGATACCGCTGGCGGCCCGCCGGTGCGGCTGACGCCGCACGGTCCTGTCCTTCAGTCCCTGCCTTGGCCAGGCCACCCAACGCCGGCCACGCCGTCCGGTCGATTCGCGCCCCTCCACGACCGCTTGCGTTCCGAACCGCCCCATCATAGCACACGACTGTGCATGCGACCGGCGACGTGGCCTCGTGCGCGGCCTCGGCGCTGCGCCAGATTGGCCCTTGTTTCGCCCGCTCGCCTTCGTTATGTGTGCGCCGCGCCTGACGGCGGACCACACCTTCAGGAGAGGTGGCAGAGTGGTCGAATGCACCGCACTCGAAATGCGGCATGGGTGGAAGCCCATCGGGGGTTCGAATCCCCCCCTCTCCGCCAAAGTCCCTATTTTTGACCAATAAATCAGTAGCTTACTCGCAAGTCTCTTTGTCGCATATCATTCTACCCACCAACGATGCTGACTTGGACGTTGGTTTACGTGATGACGTCCCGATTTCGATCCCTCTCAGCTCCACCAGCGGATTTTGCCGAACACTCGACCACATGGCGCGTTCGGAAAAGCTCCGTCTATTCCGTGGCTTAGCGGCCCGACTGCGGCGTGCACGCCTCGCACAACGCGTCTCTCCGGGTGATAATCGACCTGTTCCGTCTTGCCGTCTCTCGAGCGACATTCCCCAGACCACAAGTTTCCGCATTTGATGGCACTGCATCGCTTGGATGCGCGGGGATGCTGTCGAGCATCACGCGTTGATCTGGCAACGATGCAGAGACCGTCAGATTGCCTTCCGTCGGTAAGCCTTGCGACGAGTCAGCTCAATGCTGAAGCCTGCTCGCTCCAGAGCAGCGGAAGATCAGCCCTGGCCAGGTTCCTTGCCGACATCTCGTCAGGCTGATTGCCGGTCAGAATCTGCTCGACGACTTTCGGCGCCAGGAACGCCAGCGGAAGGATACGCCCGACATCGACCCGATGGACGCCGAAGTCTCTGGCAACCTCGCTGACGCGGATACCCGGTGCTCGCGTCAGATGCTGCAGATGGAGGTGGGCGCGAGCGAGCAGACTGACCAGTTGTGGATCAGGCGCGCTATGCTGACCCTCGCCGTGAATCGCCAGGCGCATCTCGTTTCCGCGCCGCTTGATGGTGACTGGGAGTTTGATGATCCTATGCGGATCGAAGTTCTGTTCGTCATCGCTGTCCGATGCGAAAGCGGTTGGCCGCCCAGCCAGCATCGTCACAAGCTCTGATGCCTTGATCGTAAAGGCGATGGCATCTGATCCAAGGGTGATCGTGTTCAGCAGTCTTTGACGGATGGTGCGCTGATCGGCTGGGGTGCCGGTGGCGAACCTGTTGCTCAGAGCTGTTGCCCTGGCGAGGCACTGTTTGATGTCAGCAGATGGCGCGAAGCAGCCGCTCGTATCGCTCAGATTTTGGTCCATCGCATAGCTGTCTTCAGTGACAGCTATGCGCCCCCATTTCAGCCGCGCCGGCATCTCTGTCGACTTCCCGGAGGTTGACGGTCTGCTAAGCGGACAGCGACGTCTCGAACGGCGTGGAAAGCGGCCGTGTCTATTGTCAGAAAATTACGGCAGCCAAGCGCCTCCTTGTGGGACACTCACGCAGACTTTGCTTTCGACCGAAAGCCGACGTAAGAAGCCTGTCTCGGCGCCATCCCGAGATCGTCTGCGAGATGGCCGGAGCCGGAGAATTGCGGCGCCGCGCCTGGCCTTGATAGGAACCTAGCCCTGTGGCCGGATATTCTGGTTTACCCGGAAGAAGTTGGACGGATCGTACTTGCGCTTTATCACAGTCAGTCGTGCATAGTTGTCGCCGTAGGTCGCCCTCAGACGCACGTCACCTTCATCGTCCATCATGAAGTTCGGATAGGCACCCTGAAGGTCGAAGGGGTGGACGGCATTCCAATAGTCTTTCGTCCACTTGGTCACGGCCCCTGCATTCAGCGCGCTCGGATCGATACCGGCGATGACCATTGACCAGGTCGCGTCACGGCAGTTCCACGCCGTATCTCCGCTGCCCACGCGATGCACCGCACCGTCGATCGGATAGAGGTGCATTAGCGACAACTCGCTGGGAGCTCTTGCCGCCTGTGCGAGATGGGCATCGATGGCCGCGTCCGGCAAGGAATTGACGAAGTCGCCGCGCCAATACCACTGCATGCCTTTCGGATAGAGGCCGTCGAACATGCTCTGCACGGCCGGATATGGCATGTTTCCCATCCAGTTGAACCAGGGCTTGGGAAGCTGGTCGAGGAGCGGCTTCAGGACCGCGCTCCCCGCTTCCTCGGTGCCGTTAAAGCATGCCATCAGCAGGCAGATGCGTTTACCCCAGTGCTCCTCGGGGAAAGGCGGGCTGGAAAGGACGGTCTTCAGCCCGAGAAATGCCCCCAGTTCCTCGGACGCCTGCGGGAGGAACTCGCGGTAGCGCTGCATGATGGCGCGGGCGTGTTTCTGGTCCCAGGCGATCGGTCCAGCAAAGACCGTGCTGACGGGATGGAGTTGGAATAGGAAGCTCGTGACCACCCCGAAATTGCCGCCGCCGCCGCGGAGCGCCCACAGAAGGTCGGCATTCGCTTCCTTGCTGGCGGTGACGAAGCTGCCGTCGGCGAGCACGACGTCGGCTTCAATCAGGTTGTCGATCGTCAGACCGTATTTCCTCGACAGGTAGCCGTGTCCTCCGCTGAGCGTCAGCCCCGCGACGCCTGTCGTGGAAATGATTCCGGCAGGCACCGCGAGCCCGAACGCGTGCGTAGCGTGGTCGACGTCGCCTTGGGTGCAGCCGGCGCCGACGCGCGCCGTTCTCGCCACCGGATCGACGCGGACGCCCCTCATGACGGAGAGATCGAGTACAAGGCCATCGTTCACGCTGCCAAGGCCAGGCCCATTGTGGCCGCCGCCGCGGATCGCGACCGAAAGCCCGCTATCGCGCGCGTGTTGCACGGCCGCAATGACATCCGCCACGTCGGAGCAACGGGCTATGGCCAGCGGTCGCTTGTCGATCATGCCATTGTAAAGGGCGCGGGCTTCGTCGAAATCCGTATCGTTCCTGCCGATAACCGCGCCGCGCAGGCGGGCCTTTAGATCGGTGATCTTCCCGAGATCATTCATGGCACTCTCCTTTCCGCCGGATCTGACCGTGTTCCGGGTGCGAAATGCCGAAAGATGATATGAGAGGCAGCCCAAGGGTGGGATGATCGATCGTCGCCTTTTGATGTCAGCTCGTCCAGGCCCTTGCGTATTCGCCCAAGAGCGTTGCCTGATGCAGGGGGAGGCGAAGATGGACGTATTGTCGGATGTCCTGCGTGCGGTCCGGCTGACCGGCGCGATCTTTTTCGATGTAGAGGTGAAGGCGCCTTGGGTCGCAATGACACCCGAGGCGTTCACGATTCGCGGCAAAGTCATGCCCGAGGCCGAGCATCTGGTCCTGTTCCACGCCATCACCGAGGGCGAATGTTGGGTGGAGTTCCTGGATGGTTCGGTTCCGTCTCTTCGCGCCGAGGCAGGAGACATCGTCGTCGTGCCGATGGGCGACGCTCATGTGCTATGTTCGTCGCAGGGCATGCGCACGGAGCCCGATCTGGAAGCATATCGCCGTCCAAAGAATCGCTCCCTGCCCATCGTCGTCAGCTTGGGTGGCCAGGGCCAGGATCAGGCGCGGTTCGTATGCGGCTACCTCGGCTTCGACGCGCGCCCCTTCAATCCGGTCCTACAGGCCTTGCCACGCATCCTGCACGCCCGGGCGGCGG
>JAUYMV010000555.1 GCA_030698645.1 Mesorhizobium sp. | reverse complement strand
CGGAATCACGGCAAAATGAACGCGCGCACGCGGCTTTGAATTGCCGGCGCGGCGCAATGGCGCCAGGAAGGGCGATGCGCGCCTCCATCGCTTCGACTCTCATCCTTGCAGCCGGCCTCGCCGCGCCGACCGTGGCGGCGGCCGGTTCGAGCGCCTGGTTCGACACCGACGGCGCGCGCATCCGCCTCTTGACCGCAGAGGCGGCCGACGCCGGCGGCACGTTGCGCGGCGCGCTCGAGATCGTGCTCGAGCCCGGCTGGAAGACCTACTGGCGCGACCCGGGCGACGCCGGCATCCCGCCGCAGATCGACATTTCGGCAAGCACCAACGTCTCGGGCGCGGTTTTCGACTTTCCCGCGCCGGTGCGCTTTCACGAGGGATGGGCCGGCTACGCCCAGTCGGTCAGCCTGCCGGTGCGCTTCGCGATACCCGATCCGGCGCACTTCTCCGCCGTCGAAGCCGACATCTTTCTCGGCATCTGCAAGGAGGTCTGCGTGCCGGTCCAGGCGCGGCTCTCGGCGGCGCAGCAGTCGGCGGCAAGCGACGCGGAGAGCGGAGCGGCGGTCGAAGCCGCTTTCGCGGCCCTGCCCGGCCCGGCCTCCGAGGGTTTCGGCATCGCCGGCCTTCGGGACGAAGGCAGCCGCCTCGTCGCCACCGCGACGCTTGCCGGGGACGCCGACGCCGAACTCTTCGTCGTCACGCCGACCGGCTGGGTGCTGCGGCCGCCCGAGGCGGCGCGCGCGGACGGCGCGGTGTCGTTCAGCATCCCGGTTGCCGAGCGGCCGACCGGCGCGGCAGCCGGCCCGGTCGCCTTCGACTACACGCTCGTGTCGGGCGGGAAGTCGGTTTCCGGCACCGCCCGGCTCGACTGAACGACGCCGCCGCACTGGACAAATCCGGCCGAAACCTTATCTGCGGGGCGCACGATCCCACCGCCACCTAGCCATTTCCTGGAGTTCAGCATGACCATTGCCCCCGGCAATCCCGTTCCCGACGCGACGTTCAAGACGATGACCGCCGACGGCGCGGCCAATGTGACGACCGGCGAACTGTTCGCCGGCAAGAAGGTGGTGATCTTCGGCGTTCCGGGCGCCTTCACGCCGACCTGCAGCATGAACCACCTGCCGGGCTTCATCGAGAACCACGACGCGATCCTGGCCAAGGGAATCGACACCATCGCCGTTGTCTCGGTCAACGATCATCACGTCATGAACGCCTGGGCCAAGGCCAGCGGCGGCAACGGAAAGATCCAGTTTCTCGCCGACGGCAACGCCGATTTCGCCAAGGCGACCGGCCTCGACCTGGACATGTCGAAGGGCGGCATGGGGACGCGCTTCAGGCGTTTCTCGATGATCGTCGACGACGGCGTGGTGACACAGCTCAACATCGAGGAAATGCCGGGCAAGGCGGATATCTCCGGCGCCGCGAGGATCCTCGAACAGCTCTGAGGCGGTTGCGGTCCAGGCTCAGTCCTTGCGGACCGACCGCCCCATCAGGCGTGGCGGGGCGGCGGCAAGGATCGGGTCGGGCTTTGGGGCGCCGTCTTTCGCGGGACCCGACCCCGACCGTCCGCCCTTGAACGGCGCCATGCCGAGGCGGGCCAATTCGTCGGCGCGTTCGTTCTCGGCGTGGCCGTCATGGCCCTTGACCCAGTTCCAGGTCACCTTGTGGCGGCGGTTCGCCTCGTCGAGCGCCTGCCAGAGCTCGACATTCTTGACCGGCTTCCTGTCGGCGGTCTTCCAGCCATTGCGCTTCCAGCCGGCGACCCATTTGGAGATGCCGTCCATGACGTATTTGCTGTCGGTGTGAACCTCGACGGTGCAGGGCTCCTTCAGCGCGTTGAGCGCCGAGATGGCGGCCATCAACTCCATGCGGTTGTTGGTGGTGTCGGCTTCGCCGCCGGACAGCTCCTTGACCGTGCCGTTGAAGCGCAGGATGGCGCCCCAGCCACCGGGACCGGGATTGCCCGAACAGGCGCCGTCGGTGAAGATCTCGACCGTCTTCATGCGTGGTGCAATCCATATTCGGAGGCGGCCGTCACCTGGCGGTGGAAGCGCCAGCGGCGGACGAACTCCATCGGGTCGCGCTTCTGGACCAGCGCGCCGTCGGGGATCGTCAGCCAGTCGTAGAGCCGGGTCAGCATGAAGCGGAGCGCCGAGCCGCGCGCCAGCACCGGCAGCGCGTCGCGCTCGGCCGGCGTCAGCGGCCGCACGCTCTCGTAGCCGGACAGAAGTGCTGCCCCCTTGGTCATGTTGTAGGCGCCGTCCTTTTCGAAGCACCAGGCATTGAGGCAGGTGGCGACGTCATAGGCGTAGAAATCGTTACAGGCGAAATAGAAGTCGATCAGGCCGGAGAGCCGGTCGCCGAGAAAGAAGACATTGTCGGGGAAAAGGTCGGCGTGGATGACGCCCGCAGGCAGATCGCGCGGCCAGTCGCGGGAAAACAGGACGAAATCGGCGTCGATGTCGGCCTGCAGCCCGCTATCGACTTCGTCGGCGCGGGCGCGCGAGGCGCTCCAGAGCTTGCGCCAGCCATCGACCGAGAGCGCGTTTTGCCGAGACAGCGAAAAATCGGCGCCGGCGACGTGCAGCTCGGCCAGCGCCTTGCCGACCTCGCGGCACTGGGTTGCCGTCGGCCGGCGC
>JAUYMV010000547.1 GCA_030698645.1 Mesorhizobium sp. | reverse complement strand
GGGAATTACCCCCGCTCCCCCTCCGGCCGGTCCGTCGCATAGGGCAGGATCGAATAGCCTTGCGTGCGCCCGTCGCGCTCCTGCCTGACCAGCCGGAACCCCGGCTCGTTCTTCGGCCGATTGACGATGAACGACATGCGCGGCGCCTCCCAGCCCTTGGTCGAGTCGAAGGCGGTGACCCGCACATACATGTTCGGAAACGTCTTCCGGCACGAGTTGATCTCGGTGAGAATCCCGGCCGGGTCCTTCAGGTCGAACATCGGATTTCCGAACATCTCCCAATAGGTGTTCCTGGGATGCGGGTCGTCGGTATATTCGACGCCGACGGCCCAGCCGTTCTTCAGCGCATATTTCACCTGCGCAGAAATCTGCGTGTCGGTGAGGTCGGGCAGGAAGGAGAACTGGCCCTGCGTGACCTTGTTGCCCGGATTGCTCATCATGGCGGCGGTTCCTTCTAGAAGCTGGGGGTGGCGGTCGGCACGAAATCGGCCGTGTCCGTCGATTCATAGTTGAAGGTGACGTCCTTCCAGGTCTCCAGCGCCGCCTTCAGCGGCGAGCACCACTTGGCGGCGTCCTCGAGGATCTTGGCGCCCTCGCGCAGATAGTCGCGGCCCTCGTTGCGGGCGAGGATCATGGCTTCGAGCGCGACGCGGTTGGCCGTCGCGCCGGCCTGAATGCCCTCCGGATGGCCGATCGTGCCACCGCCGAACTGCAGGATGACGTCTTCGCCCAGATAATGGATCAGCTGGTGCATCTGCCCGGCATGGATGCCGCCGGACGCCACCGGCATCACCTTGTTGAGCGAGCCCCACTCCTGGTCGAAGAACAGCCCGGTCTCGAGGTTCTGCGGCGTGCGCTCCTCGCGCAGCGTGTCGTAGAAGCCCTTGATCATCAGCGGGTCGCCTTCCAGCTTGCCCACCACCGTGCCGGCGTGGATGTGGTCGACGCCGGCCATGCGCATCCACTTGCAGATGACGCGGAAGTTCATGCCGTGGTTCTTCTGCCGTGAATAGGTCGAGTTGCCGGCGCGGTGCAGATGCAGGATCATGTCGTTCCTGCGCGCCCACTTGTCCATCGACTGGATCGCCGTGTAGCCGATCACGAGGTCGATCATGATGATGCAGGAGCCGAGCTGCTTGGCGAATTCGGCGCGCTCGTACATCTCCTCCATCGTGCCGGCGGTGACGTTGAGATAGTGCCCCTTGACCTCGCCGGTCGCGGCAGAGGCCTTGTTCACCGCCTCCATGCAGTAGAGAAAGCGGTCGCGCCAATGCATGAAGGGCTGGCTGTTGATGTTCTCGTCGTCCTTGACGAAATCGAGCCCGCCCTTCAGCGCCTCGTAGACGACGCGGCCGTAATTGCGTCCCGACAGGCCGAGCTTCGGCTTGGTGGTGGCGCCGAGCAGCGGCCGGCCGAACTTGTCGAGCCGCTCGCGCTCCACCACGATGCCCGTCGCCGGCCCCTGGAAGGTTTTGAGATATGCGACCGGGATGCGCATGTCCTCCAGCCGAAGCGCTTTCACCGCCTTGAAGCCGAACACGTTGCCGATGATCGACGCCGTCAGATTGGCGATCGAGCCCGGCTCGAACAGGTCGAGATCGTAGGCGATCCAGGCGAAATACTGCTGCTCGGTCTTGGTGCCCGGCCCGGTGTTCGGCACCGGGTCGGAGCGATACGCCTTGGCGCGGTAAAGCTCGCAGGCGGTCAGCCGGTCGGTCCACACCACGGTCCAGGTCGCCGTGGAGCTTTCGCCGGCCACCGCCGCGGCCGCCTCCTCGTGGTCGACGCCCTCCTGCGGCGTGATGCGGAACAGGGCGATCAGGTCGGTGTCCTTGGGCCTGTAGTCCGGCTCCCAGTAGCCCATCTTCTTGTAGGGGATGACGCCGGACTTGTAGCGTTCCTTGCCTTCGGCCATCGTTTCGGAGCGGATGTTCATCAGTCTGTCCTTCCCGGTCTTGGATGTTTGAAATGCGGTTCTGGTCAGGCCGCCCGTGCGGCGGCGATCTGCGGATCGAGCTTGCCGGCCGCGTAGCGCTTGGCCATCTCGTCCATCGGCACGACCTTGATGCGCGCCGCATTGCCCGCCGTCCCGAAACGCTCGAAGCGGTCGCGGCAGAGCTTTCGCATCGCATCCATCGCCGGCTTCAGGAACTTGCGCGGATCGAACTCGGACGGGTTCTCCGCCGCGATCCGGCGGAACTGTCCGGCCATCGCCATGCGGCAGTCCGTGTCGATGTTGACCTTGCGCACGCCGTGGCGGATGCCGCGCTCGATCTCCTCGACCGGCACGCCGAAGGTCTGCGGCATCTCCCCGCCGAACCGGTTGATGATGTCCTGCAATTCCTGCGGCACCGAGGACGAGCCGTGCATCACCAGATGCGTGTTGGGCAGCTTGGCGTGGATCGCCTCGATGACATGCATCGCAAGGATGTCGCCGTCCGGCTTGCGCGAGAACTTGTAGGCGCCGTGGCTGGTGCCCATCGCGATCGCCAGCGCATCGACCTTGGTCGCCGCGACGAAGTCGACCGCCTGGTCCGGGTCGGTCAGCAACTGGTCGTGGCTGAGCGCGCCTTCCGCGCCATGCCCGTCCTCCGCTTCGCCTTGGCCCGACTCCAGCGAGCCGAGCACGCCGAGCTCTCCCTCGACCGAGGCGCCCACCGCATGCGCCATCTTCGTCACCCGCGCCGTGATCGCGACATTGTAGTCGTAGCTCGCCGGGGTCTTGGCGTCGGCCTCGAGCGACCCGTCCATCATGACCGACGTAAAGCCGTGCCGGATCGCCGACAGGCAGGTCGCTTCCGAATTGCCGTGGTCCTGGTGCACGCAGAGCGGGATTTCCGGATAGATCTCGGTCAGCGCGTCCATCATCTTGGCCAGCATGATGTCGTTGGCGTAGGCGCGCGCCCCGCGCGAGACCTGGATGATCACCGGCGCGTCGCAGTCGCGCGCCGCGTCCATGATGGCGAGCCCCTGCTCCATGTTGTTGATGTTGAACGCCGGCACGCCGTAGCCGCGTTCGGCGG
>JAUYMV010000542.1 GCA_030698645.1 Mesorhizobium sp. | reverse complement strand
CCACCTGGTTGAGGTCGGTTTCGGCCTGCGCCGTCGGCTGCAGGCGGACCATGCCGAGAAAGCTCTTGACGATGCGGCCGCAGCGTTCGGCCGCCGCCCGGACCTTTTCGGCGCGGCCCTTGGTCTGTGCGTCGGGCGCGAATTCATGCAGCAGGGTCGACTGCGCGACGACGACGGCGAGCGGGTTGTTCAGCTCATGCGAGACGCCGGCCAGCAGCGAGCCCATGGCCGCCATCTTTTCGTTCTGGTGCAGCTTTTCGCGCTGGCGGTTGATCTCCTCCTCGGCGCGGCGGCGTTCGCGCAGGTCGCGCATCGACCCGACGAAGAGTCTGCGGCCCGCCGCCTTGACCTCCGAAATCGTCAATTCGATCGGGAATGTCTCGCCGTTGATGTCGGTGCCGCGCGTCTCAACGCGCCGGCCGATCATCCTGCCCGGACCACCTTCCATGTATTGCTTCATGCCGTGCACATGGCCGTTGCGGTGTTCGTTCGGGACCAGCGTGTGCGCGATGCTCTTGCCGAGGAGCTGGCTCTTCTTCCAGCCGAACATCTGCTCGGCGGCCGGATTGAACTCGATGATGCCGCCGCTCTCGTCGATGACGACCACGCCGTCGAGGGCCGCCTCCAGCATGGCCGCGCGGAACACCTCGCTGATATGCGCCTCGGTCTGGGCGCGCTCCACCGAATCGCCGATGGCGAGCGCGATGATCTCGAGCGTCGACTGCTCTTCCTCCGACCAGTCGCGCTCCACCACGCAGTCGTTGACGGCGATCGTGCCCCACAAATAGCCATGCGCGAAGATCGGCACCGAAAGGTAGGACTTGATGCGCTGGCGCTCGAAATCCTCACGCAGGAAGCCCTCGAGCTCCCGGGTGTGCCCGGCGAAGTTCTTGCCGCGCCGAACCTCCTCGGAGAGCCGCTCGAGCAGAGGATCGTTTTCGATCATCGACTGGACGACCAGCGTCGGGCGCGTCTGGATATCCTTGATGCTCAGGTCGATCCAGTAGGCGAAGATCGACTGGGCGAAGCCCTGGCCGTAGACGTCGCGCATGCGGAAGAGAATGGTGCGATGGCAGGCGAAGGAGTGGCCGAGCAGGGCCAGAACGTCGTCGATCTCCTGCTGCCAGTCATTCGCCTGGCGCAGCCGGCGGATGATTTCGGCGGCGACGACGGCGTGGCCGGCGCCCGGAACGGGAAGGGGGCGTGGCGTCGGAGCGCGTTTTGTCAGGTCGATATCGGCCAAGGCAAGGCTCCAGTCAGCCGGGTCTCGGGCCGGCGCCCTCCGACACGGTGAAGATGTAGCCCTCGCCGCGCACCGTGCGCAGGAATCGCGGATTGGCCGGGTCGTTCTCGATCTTCTTGCGCAGCCGCATGATGCGGATGTCGAGCGCGCGCGAGGCCTCTGCGTCCTCGTCGAAGCCGATCGCCTCGGAGATGGCGGCGCGCGTCAGCAGGCGATTGGCGCGCGTCAGGAAGACCTCGAGCACGTCGAATTCGCTCTTGGCGAGGTCGATCGGCGCGCCGTCCGGACCGGTCACCATGCGGCCGTCGAGATCGGCCGAGAAACCGCCGAAGCTCACCGTGCGCCGCGCCGGCTGGCTGGCTGTCGTGGCAGGCGCGCCGACGGTCGACGGCGGCGGCACGCGGCGCAGCACGCTGCGCACGCGGGCGAGAAGCTCGCGCAGCTCGTAAGGTTTTACGATGTAGTCGTCGGCGCCGAGTTCGAGACCGACGATGCGGTCGATCGAGGTGCCGGACGCGGTGGCGAAGATGATGCCGACCGGCATCTTGGAGCGCAGCCATCGGCCGAGCGACAGGCCGTCCTCGCCCGGCATGGAAATGTCGAGGATGGCGAGGCTGAAGGTCTGCTCGGCGGCGATCTCGCGCATCTCGGCGGCGTCTCCCGCGACGGTCACGTCGTAGCCGCTGGCCGTCAGGTATTCGGCCACCGCATCACGCAGATCCGGCTCGTCATCCACAACCACGATACGCGACCGCACGCTGTTATCTTCCCTGCTGTTTGCGAAAAGGAGATTGGGTGTAAACATGATACGCGTTGATCCTCTTT
>JAUYMV010000538.1 GCA_030698645.1 Mesorhizobium sp. | reverse complement strand
ATGCCGATCGTCCAAAAGCAAAACGCCCGGCAGGTGCCGGGCGTCTTGTCGAGCGGATACGCGGCTTGCTCACTGCAGGGAATAGCGAACCCCGAGCTTTACATCGTGCGACGACAGATTCTTGAACTGGAACCCGTTGTTGGGAATGTCGAAAAGCGGATCGTCGTTGAAGAATGTCCCGGTCTTGGCATCGCCGAGATTGACGAAGCTGTAGCCGAGATCGACGGTCAGGCGCTCGGTCGCCTCGAAAGCGACGCCCGCATGCAGGGCCCAGGCGAGGTTCCACTTCGATGCCGTGCCGGCGTAGCCGGCGCCGCCGTTCAGGATGTTCACATCGCGAAAATGCGAGATCGTGTTGCGCGACGCGCCGATGCCGACGCCGACATAGGGCGTGATACCGTGGTACTTGCCGAGATCGGCATAGGCATTGGCGAGTACCAGCCATTCCGACTTCTTGGCGCGGTAGTCGTTGGTCGTCGTGCCGCCCGCCGTCGTCACGAAGACGAGCGCGTTGAAGTCGGACTTGCCGCGATATTCGAGCGTGATGTCGCCGCGCAGATAGTCGTTCAGCTTGTAGCCGACACCGCCGCCAAAGAGCGGCGCGGAATCGAAGCCGCCCTTGTCGTGCCAGCCATAGGAGAGAATCGCCGGATTGGAAAAGAGCGAGGATTCGAGCACCTTGAGGCGCTGATTGCTCATGCCGATATGGCCGCGGATGTACCAGCCGCCATACTCGATTTCGACCGGCGGCTCTTCATAGACCGGCGGCTCGTAGATGTCCGCGGCGGCGCCCGGCAGGACTCCTGCTGCCAGCAGGGCAGCGCCAATCAGCGACTGCTTGAGAAACTTAGCCATCATCATTCACCCTCTTGTCCCCGGCAAAGCTCAACGCGCCGAACAGGATTGATCCCGGGATGGATAATGAATCGCAAAGGTTAAGGCTGGCTTAACCGTGTCTCTTAACCTTACTTTTCTGTGTGATAACTTGCCGCGGGAGCCGCGGGCGGCCCCCCCGGGCGGCGGCTTGAATGCGAAGAGCGGTCAGGCGGCGGTGCGCAGCGAGGAAATGACGCCGACGATATCGTTGACGACGGTCTCGACGAGACTGCGGTCGTCGGCTTCGGCCATCACGCGGATGAGCGGCTCGGTCCCCGACGGCCGGATCACCAGGCGTCCGCTGTCGCCGAGGCGCGAGCGGGCATCCTCGATCATCGCCTTGACCGGGTCGCTCTCAAGCGGCTTGCCGCCGTTGAAGCGGACATTCTTCAGTACCTGCGGAACAGGCTCGAACTTGCGGCAGACCTCGCTCGCCGGCTTGCCGGAGCGCTTGATGCAGGCAAGTATCTGGAGCGCCGAGACGAGGCCGTCGCCGGTCGTCGAGAAATCCGACAGCACGATATGTCCCGACTGCTCGCCGCCGACGTTGAAGCCGTGCGCGCGCATGTGTTCGACGACGTAGCGGTCGCCGACCTTGGTGCGCTGGAGCGACAGGTTCATGTCGCCGAGGAAGCGCTCGAGGCCGAGATTGGACATCACGGTGGCGACCACGCCGCCGCCGGCGAGCCGGCCGGACTGGTGCCAGGATTCGGCGATGACAGCCATGATCTGGTCGCCGTCGATGACGGTGCCGTTTTCGTCGACGATGACCATGCGGTCGGCGTCGCCATCGAGCGCGATGCCGATGTCGGCGCGCACCTCGTGCACCTTCTTCGACAGGCCCATCGGATGCGTCGAGCCGCATTCGCGGTTGATGTTGAGGCCGTTCGGCTCGACATTGATGGCGATGACCTCGGCGCCGAGTTCCCAGAGCGCCGCGGGCGCCACCTTGTAGGCGGCGCCGTTCGCGCAATCGATGACGATGCGCAGGCCCGACAGCGACATGGAGCGCGGCAGCGTGCGCTTGGCGAATTCGATGTAGCGGTCATGCACGCCGTCGATGCGCTTGGCGCGGCCGAGCGCCTCGGCGTCGGCGAGCGACGGCTGCAGGTCCTTGTCGAGCATCGACTCGATGCGCAGTTCGATCTCGTCGGAAAGCTTGTAGCCGTCCGGGCCGAACAGCTTGATGCCATTGTCCTGGTAGGGATTGTGCGACGCCGAGATCATGACGCCGATGTCGGCGCGCAGCGAGCGCGCCAGCATGGCGACGGCGGGCGTCGGCACCGGGCCGAGCAGGAAGACGTCCATCCCGGCGGCGCAGAAGCCGGCCACCATGGCGTTCTCGATCATGTAGCCCGACAGCCGCGTATCCTTGCCGATCACGACGCGATGACGATGCGTCCCGCGCTGGAACGACATGCCGGCGGCCATGCCGACCTTCATGGCGATTTCCGCTGTCATCGGGAAGGAATTCGCCTGTCCCCGGATTCCGTCCGTACCAAAATACCGTCTCGACATGCTTTTCGAGTATCCCCGCCGCGTTGTTCGCGTCTGTCACGCTTTTGCCACAAGAGACGCACCCGCGGGCATCACATTGTGTGAGGCCGTGTTACGGTCCGTTCTGCGGCAGTCGCACCGGGAGAGAGACTAGCATTCGCCGGTTAATGGTGTGCGGACGGGTTAGACTAACGAAGTCCTTCGATCCACTCGCGCAGGAGCGCCACGGCGCGGACGTCGGTCTGCGTGCGGCCGAGTTCGGGCATCATGATTCCGGCCTCGGTGCTTTCGACGCGGTAGGTCAGGATCGATCCGTCCGGATTGCCCGGATCGATGTCGAAGGCGCGGTCGCCTGCGCCGCGCCCCGCCGAGACCGGCCGCTTGCGGATGCCGAGCGCGACGGGATCGCCTTCGGAGTAGGTCAGGTAGAGGCCCGAATTGGACGCCGGGCCTTCGCGGCGGTGGCAATGCGCGCAGTTGACGTCGAGCCAGGCGCGGGCGCGGTCGTTGACCGACGCGCTCGTGTCGGTCCAGTCGGGCGCGGCGGGCGCGGCCGAAGGCTCCGGCGCCCCGGCGAGAATGCCGGCGGCCGACCAGTGCGCCAGCTGGTTGGCGGCGCCGCCTGCATAGGCGAAATCGCCGTTCAGGTTGCGCGCCTTCGGACCGAGCGGAACGATCTCGCCATTGAAGGCATGGCAGCCCTTGCACTGGTTCTTGTTGGGAACCGCATAGGTGAAGGCCAGCGGCGCGCCGTCCGGCGAGACCGTCTCGATCGCCACCCTGGCGCCGGCGATCTTCAGCTCCGCGTCGGTCTGCCCTTCATTCCACACATAGGCCGAGGCGTGCCAGCCGGTCGCGTTGCGCAAGAGCACGCGCGTTTCGATCAGCCGGACGTTCTCCGTCGGCTTGCGCAGGTCCGCCGGGAAGGCAAAGGTCTTGATCAGCGCGGTCCCGACCGGAAACTCGAACGCTTCGGCATCGTCGTAGCTGGCCGCCTGCCCCGCCGGCACGTGCACGAAGCGGAACTTCAGCGCGTAATCCGAAAACAGCGGCGTGTTGAGGGCAAAGGGCACAACGCCGTCGGCAGGCGCCTGCGTGCGCGCATCGGTGAAGAAGCCGAACGCCGAGAGCAGCTTGGGCGGGCTTTCGGCAAGGATGGCGTCTGCGGAGACGGCATGCGCGGAGGCGAGGCCGCCAAGGGTGAACACCAGCGCGAGCAGGAGATCGCGCACGGCGCGAAGGGCGGGCGGCGTTTCCTCTCCCCTTTCGAGGGGGAGAGGTGGTCTGCGCGGCAAACCGGTGAGGGGGTTGCGCCACATTGCAGAGCGCGCGCCTACGCGCCGCCGTCCTGCGGCAGCTTGACCGGCGCCGGCTCGGGCAGCGAGCCCTTGTAGGCGGAAATGTTCGTGTCCGGCGCGGTCGACCACGGCAGCAGCATCTGCGAGATCATCTTCAGGTTGGCGAAGGTGGTTCCCTCCGCCTCGTCGATGTAGATCTTGTCCTGCGCCGCCACCCAGGAGAAATATTCCGGGATGCGCGTCACGCCGTCCCAGACGATGTCCGGCACCGGGATGCCCGAGACGTCGGAGATCGTCTTGCCGACCTCGCCGTCCGGCGCGCCGCCGCCCTCGCCATAGGTGTTGCCGTGCACATACACGCCGCGCGGCACGAACATGTAGTTGTCGTCGTCGTAGTCGTTCGGATAGGCGTTGATGAGGACATGGGTCGTGCCGTTGCCCGACAGCCGGTTGCCGAACACGTGCACGTTGCGGTTGGCCATCACCATGATGCCCATGCCTTTCGGCACGATGGCGACGATGTTGCCCTTCGGCGCGAAATTCGCGGTGTCGTTGTCGACCACGTCATTGTCGAAGACGCGGATGTCGTGGCCGCCCTGCACCGGCAGGTTGGGCAGGTCGAAGACGAGGATGCCCCCCGTGTTGTGCGTCACGGTGTTCTTGTGGACGTCGGCCCTGGTCGAGTTCTCGATCTCGATGCCGGCGACGTTGTATTCGGCGCGGGAGTTGCGCACGACGATGTTGTCGCTCTGGCCGACATAGATGCCGGCGTCCGACGCGCCCGAAACCAGCACGCCATCGATCAGCACGTTCTTCGACGATACCGGATAGACGCCGTAGGCGCCGTTCTCCGCCTTCGGCCCGCCGCTCCAGGTGACCGAGAGATTGCGGAAGGTGATCTGGTCCGATCCCTTCGACTTGACGCCGTCGCCCTTCGAATCCTCGACCGCGAAATCTTCCAGCACGACTCGGTCCGAGGTGACGAGAAGCCCCTCGCCCGCGCCGGTCTGGCCCTTGAACGACAGCACCGTCTGGCCGGCCCCCGCGCCGACCACCCGCACGTCGTCGACGTCGAGCGACAGGCCCTCGGTCAGTTCGTAGAGGCCAGGGCCGATCTTCACCGTGTCGCCGGGCTTGACCGTGATCAGCGCCTCGATGAGGCGTTCACTGGCGCCCTCGCCGGCCTCGACCGCGATCTCCGCGGCCGACGCGAGACTGGCGGAGGAAACCCCGGCCAACAGTGAAAACAGCGTTGCGGCAAGCTGCGTGCGCATGGATGGTGTCCCCTCGGTTTTCACAAAGCTGCTATGCGGCTCTGGCCTTGTCAACAAAAATGAAATAGTTTCACTTTCACATGACGCTTCTATTTGTCCCCCTCGAAGACGCCGCGCGCACGATCCTGCCGCTGCAGCAGCGCGCGCGCAAGACGCGGGCGGCTCTGCTCCACACCGTCGAACGTCTCGTGGCGGACGAAAGCGAGGCGGCGGTGACGACGACGCGCGTGGCGGCCGAGGCCGCCGTCTCCGTCGGCGCCGTCTACCGCTACTTCCCCGACCGCGAGGCGCTGCTGCTCGACGCCTATGACGCGACCGTGGCGCGCATTGTCGCGCACTGTTCAGCGGCGCTCGACG
Source organism: Mesorhizobium sp. (assembly GCA_030698645.1). Taxonomy (GTDB): domain Bacteria; phylum Pseudomonadota; class Alphaproteobacteria; order Rhizobiales; family Rhizobiaceae; genus Mesorhizobium_A. Next base: position 3,924 of record JAUYMV010000538.1, on the reverse strand, counting down.
CGCTGCCGGACGGCATGGGCCGCGAGGACGCGGCGCGGGCCTTGCTCGGCGCCTATCTGGAGGCCGCGCTCGCCATTCCCGCCCATTCGGGACTGTTGCGCGCCATGCGCCGGATCCGCCCGGTCGAGGCCGATTTCGACGCCAACGAGGATCGCGTCGCGAGCGGCATACTGACGCCGTTCCTCGCCCGCTTCGTGCCGGAGGCCGCCGATGCGCCGCCCGACCGGCTGCATTTCCTGAACGTGTTGCTCGGATCGCTGGTCGACCTCTATCTGGTCACCGAAGGCGAAGCCGCCCGCACGCGCCTGCGCGCCGACATCGAGGCGCACATGCTGCTGGCACTGGAGCGGGCGGCGGGCTGAGGCGGATCGAGGCTAATTAGCGATGATCGGCAATCCGACGCTGGGCTTCGACGACTGCATCAACTGCTTCGAACGCGGCGTAGATACTTGACTTGATCCGCCCAAGCTCATTGAGTTTGGCATCCGTCACCTCCACGGTGACCATCTTCCCGCGATTCGGCATCCTGATTACGCGCCCCTCAATAGAGCAACCGACGAACAGGCTGCCGCCCTCGATGGTGATGCCCGGGACTACGTTGCTCTTTCTGATCGAGTTGAGGTTTAAATCTCGCTCGGTTTTCACTTCATCGGCTGCGTGTGCGACTGCGTTTCTCATGCGTTTCGCGTGAGGAAAACTGGCATCAAAGGCCGAGCTAGCCGCAGTCAATTTTTGGAAATCCATCAATGAGTGGAGCGCAGGGCAAGATTTCGCCACTCTAACGATTTCCGCAACGGTCTCACTGAAATTGAAAATTGTTACCGACGCATCTCTACCAGCCAAGGCCGTCCACCGACGCACCTGCGCGCCGAAATGCAATTCTTCAAAATTCGGAAAACCTCCAACATTTGCTGAAGCTTGAACCCTAGCGTCAATGCCGTCACAAATCGGCAAGAGGTAGTCGAAGAGGGTTACAGCATCCCAAAAGCTTATGATTGAGGCCTCTAGCGAAACAAAAAGAGACCAAAGATGTCCAGCCCTCTGCCGCTCCTCGTCGGGGAGAGTCTCAACGCGTATGCGCGGAGGAATTGAGTGCCCAAACTGCGAATTCACCACATTGATCCCTGATTCTGATCCTGTGAGTTTAGGCACTCCTGGCATTCTTGGAAACAATGCGGCGAAATCTCGAGTAGGGCTGAAGCAATAAAAGGTATTTCTGTCTGCGCAACTCTTCGCCGCGATTCTAACGCAACGAAAAACCGCCGGGCTTGCACCCGGCGGCTCTGATTTCGTGGCGCGTGCCGCAGGCCTTACTGCGGCTGCGGTTCCATGCCGCCTTCGGGCTCGGTGCCCTTCTTGCGCTTGCCACCCGTCGCGCCGGCCTTCGGCACCGCGGAGCCGCGGCTTGGCGGCGTGTCGTCGCCCAGATCCCGCGACGGCTTTTCGCCCTTCATGATCTGGTTGATCTCGTCGCCCGACAGCGTCTCGTATTCGAGCAGACCCTCGGCGATGGCGATCCACGCCTTCTTGTTCTTGGTCAGGATCGCGGTCGCCTCGGCATAGGCCTCGTCGATCAGGCGGCGCACCTCGGCGTCGATGATCTGCGCGGTCGCTTCCGAGACGTTCTGCGTGCGCGCCACCGAATGGCCGAGAAAGACCTCCTCCTGGTTTTCGCCATAGGCGACGCGGCCGAGCTTGTCGGAAAAGCCCCATTGCGTGACCATCGAGCGCGCAAGCTTGGTTGCCTGCTGGATGTCCGAGGAAGCGCCGGAGGTGATGTTCTCCTTGCCGAACTTGATCTCCTCGGCGACGCGGCCGCCCATCATGATGATCAGCCGCGAGATCATCCAGGTATAGCTGATCGAGTAGCGGTCGCCCTCGGGCAGTTGCATGACCATGCCGAGCGCGCGGCCGCGCGGGATGATCGTCGCCTTGTGCAGCGGATCGGCCTTCGCCACCTTGAGCGCCGTGATGGCGTGGCCGGCCTCGTGATAGGCCGTCTTGGTCTTCTCTTCCTGCGTCATGGCGGTCGAGCGGCGCTCGGCGCCCATCATGATCTTGTCCTTGGCGTCCTCGAACTCGGCCATGGTGACGAGACGCTTGTTGCGCCGCGCCGCCATCAGGGCGGATTCGTTGACGAGGTTCATCAGGTCGGCGCCGGAGAAGCCCGGCGTGCCGCGTGCCAAGACCTTGAGATCGACATTCGGCGCCAGCGGCACGTTGCGCACATGCACCTTGAGGATCTTCTCGCGGCCGACGATGTCGGGGTTCGGCACGACGACCTGGCGGTCGAAGCGGCCCGGACGCAGCAGCGCGGGATCGAGAACGTCGGGGCGGTTGGTCGCGGCGATGAGGATGACGCCCTCGTTCGCCTCGAAGCCGTCCATCTCGACCAGCAACTGGTTCAGCGTCTGCTCTCGCTCGTCATTGCCGCCGCCGAGGCCCGCGCCGCGATGGCGGCCGACGGCGTCGATTTCGTCGATGAAGATGATGCAGGGCGCGTTCTTCTTGGCCTGCTCGAACATGTCGCGCACGCGAGACGCACCGACGCCGACGAACATCTCGACGAAGTCGGAGCCCGAAATCGTGAAGAACGGCACGTTTGCTTCACCCGCGATGGCGCGGGCAAGCAGCGTCTTGCCGGTGCCGGGAGGGCCGACGAGCAGCACGCCGCGCGGGATCTTGCCGCCCAGCCGCTGGAACTTCTGCGGATCGCGCAGGAATTCGACGATTTCCTCCAGGTCTTCCTTGGCCTCGTCGACACCCGCGACGTCCTGGAAGGTGACGCGGCCATGCGCTTCGGTCAGGAGCTTCGCCTTGGACTTGCCGAAACCCATGGCGCGGCCCGAGCCGGACTGCATCTGGCGCATGAAGAAGATCCAGACGCCGAGGATCAGCAGCATCGGCAGCCAGCCGATCAGCATCGAGAAGATCGAGCCGGAACCGTCGCTCTCGGGGCGCGCATTGATCTGGACCTTCTTGGCCTCGAGACGCGACACGAGCGTCGAATCGCCCGGCGAATAGGTCTGGAAGGCGGTCGAATTGTCGGCATAGGTGCCGGTGATGCGGTCGCCGGCGATCGTCACCGACTTGACCCGGCCACTGTCGATGTCCTGCAGGAACTCCGAATAGGCGACGTCGCGCGTCGCGCCACGCTGCTGCGGCTGCTGGAAAAGGTTGAACAGCGCGATCAGGAGCACGGCGATAATCGCCCAGAGCGCGAGGTTGCGGTAATTAGGGTTCATCATGTGTCCCGCTGGCGCGTATGTCGGTCTGCGCCGTCCGTGTGGATTGATCGGCCTAACATAGGGAGGCTGCCACACCTTGCCAAGCGCAACGCTACCATTGCGTTAAGCTGACGCGGCAGTTTGGTCGACATAAGGCAAGGCAGGCGGAGATTCCGCCCCGAGAAGCGCCGCCACGGCGCGCGCGGGCGCGAGATCGAAGCAGGGCAGCAGGCCGGCCCAGGGCGCCATCCGCGGCAGCGCCCCGGCAAGCCCGATAAGTTCGCCGTCGCGCCAAAGCCCCGGCTCAGCGAAGAGCGCCGCACGCACCAGCGCGCCGGGCACACCTTCGACCTCGCCTGCCATCCGGATCGAACCCTCCTTGCCGAGCGGAGCGATGTCGGACCCGCCGCCCGTCGGCGCGACGAAAAAGCGTCCGCCCCAGACGGAGCCGGTTTCGGCCGGAACCCGCCCGGGCAGCCCGCGGGCCTCGCGCCGCAGGAAGATACCCGATGCCCGCGCGTCCAGCACCGCTCCGGACAGCGTCGCGCGGAAGGGCGGCCGGGCGGCCTTCTCGAGCAGTTCCGCCACGCTGTCGGCCTCCGGCAATTGATCCCGTCCGCCGCTGACCGCGAGCAGGATGCGCAGCGCGTAGACCGCCGCCTCACGCTCCTGGGCCGCGAAGGCGGGCGCCAGGCGC
>JAUYMV010000537.1 GCA_030698645.1 Mesorhizobium sp. | reverse complement strand
GCACCTCGCCCTTTTCCTCCCATTCCTCATGGTGCGGCGCCAGTTCGCGCTCCATGAAGCGCCGGACCGACTCGCGGAACATCTCGTGCTCGGCGGAAAACAGCGTGCGCTCGATCATCTTGGCTCCTCCACGAGACCACCGGCGACCCGGCCGGTACAATGTCATCGCCTATAGCATGAAAACACGACGGGTCAGCTATTTTTCTAACGTTCGTTTGATTTTACCGAGAAGTCCGGTTAGGCTTCCGTCAGGCAGAGGCCGCCGGACGCGCGGCCCGCTCGAGGGAGAGAGACATGATCGTCGAAAAGCGCACCTATACGTTTCACCCCGGCAAGGTGCAGGAGTTCCTCGCGCTCTACGAGGCCGAGGGCCTCGCCCTGCACACGAAATATCTGCCGCTCATCGGCTACTTCGTCTCCGACATCGGCACGCTGAACCAGGTCATCACCATGTGGGGCTATAAGAGCATGGCCGAACGCGACGATCTGCGCGCGAAACTCTACGCCGACCCGGCCTGGATCGCCTTCGGCCCCAAGACGACGCCGTTCATCCAGAAGATGGAAACGATGATCCTCAAGCCGACGAGCTTTTCGCCGATCCGCTGACGGGCGCGCCTACCCCACCTCCCCCTTGTGGGGAGGTCGACGCGAAGCGTCGGGTGGGGGTCGCGAGCGCAGCGAGCCAACGGAGATTCCCCGGCAAAAAGCACTTCGCCCTCACGGAGAGGACGGTTGTCACCAGCGTGCGGCGCCCAGGCGGAGCGTCCTACGCCACGATCTTCCGCGCCTTCAGCGCCGCAATCTCGTCGGCGTCGAGGCCGAGTCCGCCAAGCACCTCGTCCGTATTTTCCCCGGTCAGCGGCGCGCGGTGGTGCACGCCGCCGGGCGTGACGGTCAGGCGGATCGGCGTCGAGGCGATGGTGACCGGCTTGGCCGACCCCGGATGTTCGACCTCGACCAGCATGTTGCGCGCCGCGATGTGCGGGTCGGCATAGATGTCGGCCGCCGTGTTGACCGGGCCGAAAGGCACGCGGCCGTCGAGCGCCAGCGAGATCTCGGCCTTGGTGCGCGGCTTGGTCCACGCCTCGACCATTCCGATCACCTCGGCTGTATGCAGCAGCCGCTCGTGGTTGGTGGCGTAGCGCGGATCGGTGGCGAGTTCCGGCTGGCCGATGATGGCGGAGAGTTCCCGCCAGAAGGAATCGCGCGGGCAGCCGATCGTGACCTGCCCGTCCTTGGCCGGAAACGTGCCGAACGGGCACAGGATCGGGTGCTGGTTGCCTTCCGGCACGGGAGATTTGCCGGTGTAGGATTGCTGGTAGATGATGCGCTCGCACATCGAGACGATGCCGTCATACATGGCGACGTCGACGAACTGGCCGACTCCGGTGGCGTTGGCGTGGTGCAGCGCCGCCATGATGCCGAAAGCCGACAGGGCGGCCGGAAAGATGTCGCCGACGCCGGGTCCGATCTTCATCGGCGTCACCGCGTCCGGTCCGGTGATGCCCATCGCGCCGCCCATCGCCTGCGCCACGACGTCGAAGGCCGGGCGGTCAACATAGGGGCTGGCGCCGGTGCGCGGATCGCCGAAGCCGCGCACGGCGGCATAGACGAGCTTCGGGTTTTCGGCCGCGAGTGTTTCATAGCCGATGCCCAGGCGGTCCATGACGCCGGCGCGGAAGTTCTCGACGACGACGTCGGCCTCGCGCGCCAGCCGGCGGAACAATGCCTTGCCGTCCTCCGACTTCAGGTCGATGGCGATGCTCTGCTTGTTGCGGTTCGTGCTCTGGAAATAGCCGCCGAAGTGGCGCGTCGTGTCGTCGGCGGGAAACGGGCCGAAGGTTCGCGTCGGGTCGCCCTCGATCGGCTCGATCTTGATGACGGTGGCGCCCTGGTCGGCGAGCATCATCGTGCAATAGGGACCGGCCAGCATCTGCGTCAGGTCGATGACCCTGAGGCCCGCGAGCGCGCCGCCGGAAACCTTGTCGTGCATGTCAGCCGGCCTTCTTCTGGCGTTCGACCCGGCCGGTGATCGGCTCGAGGATCCACACCATGCGGTCGGGCGACAGCGCCGGCGACAGCGGCATGGCGTCCGTGCCCGAGACTTCCCTGAGCGCCGACAGCGTCTCCTTGATGTCGTCGATCTCGATCTCGTAGACCGCCATGTAGGAGAATTCGAACGGACCCGGGCGATGCTGCGTGTCGCTCATGCGGAAGCGTTGCGCGGCGACGACGCCCGGCAATTTCAGCACGTCGTCCAGATGCACGTTCGTGTACCAGTCGTTGAACACCTCGTCCTGGCCCGGCAGTGGATTGGTCAGCGCGATCAGATTGTATTTTCCCAAGACGTCCTCCCGAAAGTGGCCAGCCGGCAGCCTCTCCTCGCCCCGGCAGAGAAATTTCTAACAGTTGTTCGAAAAATGGGCAAGCAGTTTGTCTCTCACTGCGCCGTGTACCCGCCATCGACGAGCAGATCGGCGCCCGTCATGAACGACGACTTCGCCGACGCGAGGAACCAGATGGCGTTGGCGATGTCGGCGGGCTTTCCGGTGTGGCCGATCGGATGCAGCGGCGCCAGATAGTCCTCGGCCGCCTGTTCCGATCCGAACAACTCGATCAGCCGGTCGGTCGCGATGCCGCCGGGCGACACCGAATTGACGCGGATGCCCGCGCCGGCGAGGTCGAGCGCGAGGCTGCGCGTGAAGCCGAGCATGGCGGCCTTGGTGGTGGCATAGGCAACGCGGCCGGGTGAACCGACATGGGCGAAGGTCGAGGCGAGATTGATGATGCGGCCGCCCTGCCCCATCAGCGGAATGGCGCTACGGCTGACATTGAACGTGCCGGTGATGTTGACCGCCATGGTGTGATGCCATTCGTCCGGCGACAGTGCGGTGATGGGCACCGCCCGCGTCACCGCCGCCGCATTGTTGACCAGGACGTCGACGCGCGCGCCCGCCGCTCCTATCCCGGCGAACAGACGCTCGACGGCGGCAAGATCAGCGATGTCGCAGAGGTGGCGGTGGACGCCGTCGCCGGTGCGGCCGTCCTGCGGCGCGAAGTCGACCGAATGAACTTCGGCGCCTTCTCCGGCGAACATCGCGACGATGGCCTGCCCGATGCCGCGTCCTCCGCCGGTCACCACGGCGACCTGACCTTCGAATTCCCTCATGCCGACCATCTCCTCCCATTGCCTGGCCGGACATTCGCCCTGTCATGCGCGCGGCCCGACCGCCGCGGATCGAAACAAGCCGCCGGCGATTATCTGTTTGGTAGGTTTTCTACGCGATAAGGATCACACGCAAGACGGACTGATCAGGTTTCTGATCGCAGGCATGATGCCGAACCGTCTTACCGGAAAGCCCGGTATGTCCCTTGTTTTGTAGTGTTTCAGTTTAGGGGCGAGTACCTATGTCGAGTATGATGACCAACGCGTCGGCCATGACCGCGCTGAAGACCCTCCAGTCCACCAACAAGGCGCTGGAAACCACCCAATCCCGCATCTCCACCGGCTTCCGCGTCGCCGAAGCCAGCGACAACGCAGCCTATTGGTCGATCGCGACGACCATGCGTTCCGACAACAAGGCGCTCTCCACCGTCAAGGACGCTCTCGGCCTCGGCGCCGCCAAGGTCGACACCGCCTACACCGGTATCAACGCCGCCATCGACGTCGTCGATGAAATCAAGACCAAGCTGGTCGCGGCCCGCGAGCCGGGCGTCGACCGCGCCAAGATCCAGGCCGAAATCACGCAGCTCCAGGGCCAGCTCACGAGCAATGCCTCGGCGGCGTCGTTCTCGGGCGAAAACTGGCTCTCGGTCGACTCCAGCGCCACCGGCTACAATGCCTCCAAGACCATCGTCGCCTCGTTCACGCGCTCGGCGAGCAACGCGGTCTCCGTCGGCACGATCTCCGTCGACACCGCCTCCACCAAGCTATTCGACTCCGCGACCGACGCGGCGACGGCCGGCACCGGCATCCTCGACGGCAAGTACAGCGCCACCACGGGCCTCTATCTCGCCGACCAGACGACCGCCGGCTTCACCGTCGCCTCGCTCAGCATCGCGTCCCTCACCAACAGCGCCGCCGACCTGACGACGATCGAGAACTACATCAAGGGCGTCGACAGCGCGATCGGCCTGATGACGACGGCCGCCTCCGACCTCGGCGCCGCCAAGAAGCGCATCGACCTGCAGCAGACCTTCGTGTCCAACCTGATGGACACGATCGACCGCGGCGTCGGCACGCTGGTGGACGCCGACATGAACAAGGAATCGACCCGCCTCCAGGCGCTGCAGGTCCAGCAGCAGCTCGGCATCCAGGCGCTGTCGATCGCCAACAGCAACTCGCAGTCGATCCTGTCGCTGTTCCGCTAAGCCCACGTCGGCGGCCTCAAGCCGCCTGCCTGACGACAATCAAGGCCGCGCCCCAGGGCGCGGCCTTTTTGTTGCCGGTGGCGATGCGGTATGGTTCTGGTGCTGGCGCATCGTCGCGGCATGTTGTCTTGCCGGACAGGCTAACCCGGCGCGAAACCTGGATACCGTCGAACGCATTGTCGACCATGGAACCGAGAACGATGCTGGAGACAGGCTTCTTCAAGCGAAGCGCGACCACGGTGGCGCGCGAACTGATCGGCGCCGCGCTTCGCGTCGGAGATACCGGCGGCATCGTCGTCGAGACCGAGGCCTACCAGCCCGACGACCCGGCCTCGCATTCGTTTCGCGGACCGACCCCGCGCAACCGCGCCATGTTCGGCCCGGCGGCGCACGCCTATATCTATCGTTCCTATGGCATCCACTGGTGCCTCAATATCGTCTGCGATCCCGGCAGCGCCGTCCTGATCCGCGCCATCGAGCCAAGATGGGGCCTGGACGTCATGCGCGCCCGGCGCGGCGCGGTGGATGACCGGCTGCTCTGCGCCGGCCCGGGACGGCTGTGCCAGGCGCTCGGCGTCGACGCGGCGCTCGACGGCGCGCCGCTCCACCGGCCTCCTTTCTTCATAGGCGAGGCTGAAGAGCCGGCGACGGTCGTGTCCGGCATCAGGATCGGCATATCGCGCGCGATCGACCGGCCATGGCGCTTTGGCGCGTCAGCTTCGCGTTTCCTCAGCCGGAAATTCGAGACCGGCTGAGGCGCGCGGGCTCCGGCGCGGGATGGGTCCGGGCGGTCTGCCGGCGCTTAAGTCTATCGCCAAGACCACGCTGATTTCCCGAAAACGTCCCGAGCCGACAGAAAACCGCGATCAAAGGGAACGTTTCGCGCGTTTGGCGGTTTCGGCAATGCAGTTCAAACACGGGAGCATCATCATGCACGGTATCATTTATCTCGTCGGCCTCGTCGTCGTCGTGTTGTTCATCCTTTCCTTCTTCGGTCTTCGCTAGGCGCTCGCGCCGGCGCAACAATCAACGGGACACCACGGCGAAAGCCGTCGGTTGGACGTCAAGTGGAGAGAAAAATGGCGATGACAGATATGACGGTCGGCGTGCCGATCGTGGCGAGCGCGGACGAAACTTCCTATGTCGATTGGGCGGCAATTCTCGCGGGAACGGTGCTGGCCACCGCGATATCCTTCGTGCTGCTCACCTTCGGATCGGCCATCGGCCTGTCCTTCTCGTCCGCCTATGAGGGCCGCGGCATGTCGCTGGTGGTGTTCGCCATCGTCGCCGCTTTGTGGCTTCTGTGGGTGCAGATCTCGAGCTTCCTCGCCGGTGGCTATCTGACCGGCCGCCTTCGCCGTCGCAAGCACGATGCGACCGAATATGAATCGGACATCCGCGACGGCTCGCACGGCCTGATCATGTGGGCCGTCGGCGTGCTGCTCGGCGCGGCGATCGCCATCTCCGGCATCACGGCGGCCGTTTCCACCGCGACGACCGCCGTCACCACCGTCGCGGCAGGCGCCGCCGCCGGCTCGGCCGGCGAACTCGTTGACGGCAACGCGTTGACCATCGACCGCTTCCTGCGCGGCGGCGGCACGCCGGATCAGCCGACCGCCGACGCGCGTGGCGAGGTCGGCCGCATCCTGGCGACGTCGCTTGCCAACGACACGCTGGAAGCCGACGACCGCGCCTATCTGGCGACCACCGTCGCCGCCCGCACGGGTCTCGACCAGGCGGCCGCCGAGCAGCGTGTCGACCAGCTCTGGGCGCAGGCCCAGCAGGCCGAAGCCGAAGCGCGCGCCGCCGCCGATCTCGCCAGGCGAATCGCCATGATCGCCGCCTTCCTGACCGCGGCATCGCTGCTGATCAGCTCGGTCGCCGCCTATTACGGCGCGACGCTCGGCGGCAATCACCGCGACAAGCAGGTGGTGTTCAGCGACTGGGTCAAACCCTGGTAGGAGACGCTTTCGCGCCTCATCGTTGAACTATGACGGGACGGGCGGAGACGCCCGTCCCGCTTGCGTTTCACGTACACGCCGGCAGGGCGGCGCGGTTGCGCCCGGCACTCCGAGGCCGTATCTGCATGGGGCGCGCTCACAGCCCGCCGCTGCTCGCTAAGCCTCCCGCCGGAAATCCTGGAGCCCATCATGAGCCTTCGCCGTCTCGGTCAGACCGATATTCATATCGAGCCGCTGGTGCTCGGCGCCAACGTGTTCGGCTGGACCGCCGACGAGCCGACCTCCTTCGCAGTGCTCGATGCCTACGTGGCCGAGGGGTTCTCCGCGATCGACACGGCGGATGCCTATTCGCGCTGGGTGCCCGGCAACGACAGCGACAGCGAGAAGATCATCGGCCGATGGATGAAGGCGCGCGGCAACCGTGACCGGGTCCACATCTTCACCAAGGTCGGCTCGGACATGGGACAGGGCAAGAAGGACCTGTCGGCCCGATGGATCGAGACGGCCGTCGAAGGCTCGTTGAAGCGCCTGCAGACCGACCATATCGACCTCTACCAGAGCCACTGGCCGGACCCGACGGTGACGCATGAGGAAACGCTCGGCGCCTATGACAGGCTGATCAAGGCAGGCAAGGTGCGCTTCATCGGCGCTTCGAACTACGACATCGGCCTCCTGGAGGGCGCGCGCTCGGTCGCGCTGGAAAAGGGCCTGCCGCGCTACCAGACGGTGCAGAACGAGTTCAATCTCTACACGCGCGACAGATTTGAGGGCGCCGTGCAGGACTTCGTGCTGCGCGAGGGAATGAGCGCCATTCCCTATTATTCGCTCGCCGCCGGCTTCCTGACCGGAAAATACCGCTCCGAGGCCGACTTCGGGAAAAGCCCGCGCGGCGCCGGCATGGCGAAATATCTCGATGCGAAGGGCAAGAAAATCCTCGCCGCACTCGACCGGGTCGCGGAATCCACCGGCGCGGCGCTGTCCGAGATCGCGCTCGCCTGGGTCAACGCCCAGCCCGGCATCGCCGGCCCGATCGCCTCGGCGACGTCCCTCGCGCAGCTCGAGGGTCTGGCCCGCGGCGCGCGCCTGACGCTCGGCGAGGCGGATCTGAAGCTGCTCACCGACGCCGGCAGATAGCGCGGCGGACCGGCTCGGAGCGCGACGGCGAAGGATTCCCGTCGCGGGCTGTTGCCAAGCCAGGCCGCTCCGGCTATCCATGATTCCATATTCATAGGATCGTTGAAATATGGAAGAGCGCCAAGCCTTGATCGCGTTCGGCGCGCTGGCGCAGGAAACCCGGTTGCGCATCGTCCGCCTT
>JAUYMV010000534.1 GCA_030698645.1 Mesorhizobium sp. | reverse complement strand
AAGGCGGAGCCGGCCCGGGGACATGGGCCGGCTCCTGAACCCGGTCGTCGGGGACGGGGAGGTGGGGGACTCGACCGGGTTGTCTCGTTTCCCTGCTATCCGGCTACTTGACGGAGCCGACCAGGGTATTTCTGCTGTCGTTGACCGCCACCCAGACACCGGAATTGCGCTCGGATTGGCGTTTCAGGAACTGGTAATCCGTGTCGACCCAGGCGAGGATCTTCGGCTCGAGATTGTCGAACACGAAGTCGCCGAGGCTGGTGCGCATGGTGAGCACCGCGTGACCATCGCCGTTGCGCTGACGCACGACGGTGATCATCAGCGCGCCCGCCGGGATGCCGAGGCTCATCAACTGCCTGCGCTTTTCGAGAACATAATCCTCGCAGTCGCCTTCGCGGTCGGGATAGGACCAGACTTCCTCGCGGCCCCACATCTCCTGGTCGGTGCGCGGTGCGATCATCGTGTTGACCGCATTGTTGATCTCCACCATCTGCGCCCACAGCTTGCGGGTCAGTTCGATCGGCTGGTGTCGGGCGGTCTTCTGGGCGCATTCGACCGGAATGCGCTGACAGAATTCGTAGTGGCCGATCGGTTGGGTGGTGCGTTCGCTCCCTGGCATGAACACCGGCGTCGAATGTGCGCTGCCCATGGTCAGGGCCAGCGGCGCAAAGAATGCCGCGGCAATGAATGCTGCTTTTGATGTCCCCATTGTCATGTCTCCCCGTTCGAGAGCACATTGACAGAGACGGATTTATCCTGCGCAAAAACGCGAAGTATAGATTGAATAAAGACAATATAGAATAAGAGAGAAAATAAAATATAAACAGACTAAAATGCAGATCGAATTTGATTTAAATTCTGCGGTGGCCGTTTGCAGTCCGAAATGCAGGGCCGGCCGGTTGGCGATGTCCGATATTGTGCGGAAGGCCGACTTCGCTCAGGCGAGGTCGCTCTCGCCTCATGTCTGGTGTGGACAATCGGAACCGGGAAGCAATGCGGCCGAGCCTGGATGCCGGCCGTCGCCTATTGCGCGCTGCCGTCCAGGAGATGCCGGGAAGGGGCCAATGCCGGCACCTCGATGGATCCGCGACGAACCGGGTACCCCGACAGGCAGGACGGAGCGGCCATGCCAGCGGATGCGGCGGCGGCGATAGAAAAAGCCGGGCGTTGGCCCGGCTTCGGTCTTGGGTCAGATAAGGGATCTCAACTCGCGCGCGCGCCGCTGAATTCGGCTTCGAGCGATTCGGCGCGCTGCACGACCGCGAATTCGATTGCGCAGCCATCTTCGAAATGTCGCACCACCTGGCCCCGCATCGTGCCGAGCGTGACCTGTGTGCCGATCGCCGGGCGTACGTCGATTTCCAGCGCCGCGCCTGACAGCGACAGATCGATGATGCGGCACTGATACTGGCGACCATCGGCGAGCCGCAGGATGCTCATCGGGTTGCGCGGCGCGAGGCGCTCGTGGCGGCGATCTTCCGGAAGATCGAGCTCGTGCTTGTTGGCAAGCCACGTGAGCTGGGCGGCGAGCTTGTCCTTCTTGCGGTCGGACGCCAGGATAGTCATGGCGAAGCCGTCCTGCTGGGTGCGGGTGACGACGCCCTCGATGCGGCCGATGTGGTCGATATAGGCGATCACCTTCTCGGCCGGCTGCGCGACGATGTCGGTGCGCAGCAAGACGTTGCCTGGAGACATGTCCAGCACCTGGCACGGATGCTCCGTGCGATCCTCAAGCATGAAGCGGCCGTACACCTTCACGCGAACGCGCTGAAAGTTGCGCCGTTCTGCCTTGGACGACGAGAAGTCCATCGCGGGGGACGGAATTGCTGCCACGTTTTTAAACGCTTTTCAAAGTTCCACGCGCGACGGCGCATCTACTGATTGGACACTATCTCCAATCCGGTTAACAAGGCGTAAGCTTGATGCCCCTGAAAGCCGTCACGTTAAGGGATTTCT
>JAUYMV010000532.1 GCA_030698645.1 Mesorhizobium sp. | reverse complement strand
GAGGCGGGCGCCGAGCCGGTCGGCCGGCGCAATCCGGGCGTCATCTACGGCCTCGGCAACCTGGTGGAGAACGCGGTCGACTTCGCCCGCGAGACCGTCACCGTCCGCTGGGGCTGGACGGGGGCCTCGGTGCGCATCGAGATCGTCGACGACGGGCCGGGCTTCGAGGCGGAGATCCTCGACCGTATCGGCGAGCCCTACATGACGACGCGCGGCATCGTCGCGCAGGGCGCCGATCCGACCGGCGGCGGACTCGGACTTGGCCTCTTCATCGCGAAAACCCTGCTCGAGCGCTCCGGCGCCACGATCTCCTTCCGCAACGCCCGCGAACAGGGCAAGGGCGCGGTCGCCGAGATCGTCTGGCCGCGGGACGTGTTCCTGCCGGCCGGTTCATCGGAGCCGGCGGCCGGATAGACCGTGCACTCGGCTGGGAATTGGATATTAAGATCAGACTTGCCTATATTGCCGGCAACAAACAATCGACCGGGAAGAAACGCATGACAGACAACGGCCAGCCGGCAGTCGTACCGGGCGATGACGCCTCGCTCCTCATCGTCGACGACGACAGGCCGTTCCTGACCCGGCTGGCGCGCGCCATGGAAGGCCGCGGCTTCATCGTCGAGACGGCCGAGAGCGTCGAGGAGGCGATCGCCAAGGCGAAGGCCAATCCGCCGGCCTATGCCGTGGTCGACATGCGGCTGGCCGACGGCAACGGCCTCGACGTCGTCGCCGCCATCCGCGAGAAGCGCGCGGATTCGCGCACCATCATCCTGACCGGCTACGGCAACATCGCCACCGCGGTCACCGCCGTGAAGCTCGGCGCCATCGACTATCTCTCGAAACCCGCCGATGCCGACGACATCGTCGCGGCACTCACCCGCACCGCCAGCGACCCGATCATGCCGCCGGAAAACCCGATGTCGGCCGACCGCGTGCGCTGGGAGCACATCCAGCGCGTCTACGAGATGTGCGAGCGCAACGTCTCGGAAACCGCCCGCCGGCTCAACATGCACCGCCGCACCCTGCAGCGCATCCTCGCCAAACGCGCGCCGAGGTAGGCCTTACTTCCCTTTGCGAGGCCGCGAGAGGGGCGCCGACGCCCGCGACTAGCCTCCCTCCCCTTGAGGGGGTCCGAAGGACGCCGGCAGGCGGGTGGGGGTGCCTCGCGCGCCATGAAAGTCTTGCTGGCTCGCTTCGCTCGCGACCCCCACCCGACGCTTCGCGTCGACCTCCCCACAAGGGGGAGGTAGAGGCCGCAGTTATCCGCTGCTACGCTGTCGCCATGACCTCCGAATCTCTCCCCTCCTCCCCCCACTGGCTCGCCACCCCGTCGGGCCATCCGCGGGCACGCGGAATCGGCCTGCCGCTCCCCGGCACTCCCGGCCCATTCAACGCCATCACCGACGTCGCGGGCGTCGCCGTCGGCTACTCGACCCTCATCCGCGGCGACGGCCCGCTCGTGGTCGGCGAGGGCCCGGTGCGCACCGGGGTCACCGCCATCCTGCCGCGCGGCCATGACGGCCTGCACATTCCCTGCGCCGCCGGGTTCTATGCGCTGAACGGCAATGGCGAGATGACCGGCACGATCTGGATCGAGGAATCCGGCGAGCTCGACATGCCGGTGACGATCACCAACACGCATTCCTGCGGCATCGCGCGCGACGCATCGGTGCGCTGGCTCTATCCGAGGCTGCAGGGCCTGACAGACAGCTGGGGCCTGCCGGTGGCGGCCGAAACCTTCGACGGCGATCTGAACGACATCAACGGCTTTCACGTCACGACCGAGCACGTCTTCGAGGCGCTCGACGGCGCACGCTCAGGCCCGCTCGAACAGGGTAGCGTCGGCGGCGGCACCGGCATGATCTGCTACGACTTCAAGGGCGGCAGCGGCACCGCCTCGCGCATGGTGCGGACGGCCGGCGGCGACTACACGGTCGGCGTCTTCGTGCAGTCGAACTTTGGCCTCCGCCACCAGTGCACGATCCTCGGCGCGCCGGTCGGCAAACACATCACGGAGGATCTGCTGCGTGGCAAGCCGGCCGGCTCCATCATCGTCATCGTCGCCACCGACGCGCCGCTCGGCGGCCACCAGGCGAAGAAGCTCGCCCGCCGCGTGCCGCTCGGCATGGCGCGCACCGGCGCCATCGGCCACGACAGTTCCGGCGACATCTTCCTCGCCTTCTCGACCGCCAATGCGCAAGCTTTCGCGACGCCGCCCGGTCGCACCCGCCGCATCGAGCAACTCGCCAACGCCGACCTGAACCCGCTCTACGAGGGCGTCATCGAAGCGACCGAGGAGGCGATCATCGACTCCATGGTCGCCAACCAGACCATGACCGGCCGCGACGGCAACCGCTCGATCGCGCTGCCGCACGACAGGCTGCTGGAGGTCATGAAGCGTTACGGGTCGACATAGGGTGCTCCGCGCTTATGCGCGAGTTGACTTCCGGCAGCGATCATGAGATAGATTTATGCGTGACGTAACGGAGAATTCTGGCTAGCGGATGATTCTCGGCTATCGGGATCGACGGACCGAAGCGTTCGCCAGTGGAGTTTCACAGCGCGCCTTTCGCGGGTTTGAACGCCAGGCCTGGAAGCGACTTGAGATTCTCGATGCGGCAACAAGCCTCGGCGACCTGGCGCAGCTGCAAGGCAATAGGCTTGAGGCGCTCCGGGGAGATCGCGCCGGATTCTACAGCATCCGGATCAACGAACAGTGGCGGATCTGTTTTGAATGGCCGTCCGGCTCGTCGGGGCCACAGAAGGTTGAAATAGTAGATTATCATTAGAGGCACGACATGACACGTCCCGCTATTCATCCTGGAGAAATTCTCGCTGACGAACTGGCTGAAATCGGCATGTCGGCAACGGAGTTTTCACGACAGATCGCAGTGACGCCAAACCGCATCACTCAGATCATCAAGGGACAGCGTGCGATCACGGGCGATACCGCGCTTCGGCTCGGGCACTGGTTCCAAAACAGCCCGGCCTTCTGGTTGAATCTGCAGATGAATTACGAGATCAGACTCGCGGAGGCCGTGTCTGGAAAGGCGATCCGCAAGCTGCCAACCCGAGCAGATAGCGCGGCCGGCTGAATCACTCGCCCTCACCCTCGACGGGCCGGATCGCGATCCCCGCCATCTCGGCCGCCATCAGCCGCGCCGCGCCTGCGCGCGCCATGCGCAGCGTCAGCGCCTTGCGCGTCGGCGCGGCGAGCCGGTGCTCGGGCGCCTCGCGCAGGATCTCCGCGCCATAGCCGTCCGACAGGATGAAGCCGCATTCCTCGGGAAAGATCGCTGCCGGCACGTCGGGATGCGTGGCGAAGAAGAAGCGGTCGGAAAACAGCCGGTATTCCGGCCATTTGCGGTCGACGCGGAAATCCTCGATCGAGGATTTGACCTCGATGATCCAGATGTCGCCGTTCTTCATCAGCGCCACCAGGTCGGCGCGCCGGCCGCTGACCAGCGACAGTTCCGGGATCAGCGTCGCGCCCATCTCCAGGAACAGGCGCTGCACGCCGCGCCTGACCAGCATCGCCCGCTCGGACTGGCGGCCGTCGACGAGCGGATTGGGCTGGATGTGCGGCGAGACTATGGGCATCGGGCGAGCTTAGGGGATTCGGCCGACAGGGGCAATTTGGCGTTCGATTCCGCGCCGCCGCGTCAGCGCATCGAAAACAGCTCCTGATGGAACCGCTCGTTCACCTTCAGTCCATGCGCGGCGAAATCGCGCCGCAGGGCGTCGCCGAAGCCGATCGGGCCGCAGAACCAGATACTGGCATTCTTCCAATCTGGCACCTCGGCACGAATGCGCTCGCCGGTCAAAAGCCCGTCGCGCGCGTCGTGCAGCACATGCAGACGGATGTCGGCCGCGGCGGCATCCGCCGTCATCTTGGCGATCGCCTCTTCATCGTAGTCGGCCGTCGTGTGGAACAGGTCGATCGGCTGCGGGCCGGGCGAATCCGGGTGCGCCGCGCGTTCGAGCGCGAAATGCTTCATGCGGGCAATGAACGGCGTGATGCCGATGCCGCCGCCGATCCAGATCTGGCGCGGCGCGGCGTCGTCGAAGGTGAAGCAGCCATAGGGGCCTTCCAGCTTGATCTCCTGCCCGACGCGCAGCTTCTCGCGCAACCGGCTCGTGTGGTCGCCCAGTTCCTTGGTGATGAAGGTGATCCGCCGGTCGTCGTCCTTCCAGCCGGACGCCATCGTATAGGGATGCGCGCCTTCCGAGGCGTCCGATGTCGCGAAGGCGAACTGGCCGGCCTTGTGGCCCGGCCAGCCCTGCGGCACCTCGATCTCGGTCTCGAGCGCGCGTACGCCTGGATAGTAGTGGATCGACGCGATCCTGCCCCGAACCTGCCGGCCGGCGCCGACCCGTCGCAACAGGACGATCACGGCGGACACCGTTCCGCCGGCCAGAAGCAGCGCCAGCGCCCAGCCGACCGGCGACGTCCAGTAGTCGAATTTCGTCAGCACCACGCTGTGAAACGCCAGGACGAGATAGGCGACGGCCAGCAGCCGGTGCGTCTTGTAGAACAGCCGGTAGGGAAAGCGCTGGATGAGCGCCAGCGCGATCAGCAGCACCGCGATGTAGAACGCCCATTCGCCGAGGCCCTCCGCCGCGCCGCGCAGGCTCATGAAATATTCCTCGACGGCGTTTTCCAGTGGCGGTTGCTCGCCACGCTCCGGCCGTTCGAGCCAGCCGAGACCCACCGCCCATTTCGGCGCCTGCCCCCACAGCCAGTGGATCACGGCGACGACGAGGGCGGCGATGCCGAGCCATTTGTGCAGGCGATACATCTTGTCCAGCCCGCCGAGCCACGGCTCGGGCCAGCGCGGCCGCAGCGCGAGCATCATGGCCACGCTCATGCAGCCGATGGCGATGATGCCGCTATATTGCAGCATGGCCGTGCGGAGCGCGAGAAAATCGGTGGTCTGGAACACCGACGGTTCCGCCAGAAGCCAAAGGACGGTCAGCACGGCAAGCGTTGCCCACAGAGCGCGCGCGATGTTTCGCATGTCCGACCTTCTTCCTTCGGCGCCCCCGCCGGCCACTTGACTACGCGCCGTCGCGCAGGCGCACCTTGATGCAGGTCAAGCAGGGTCCCGGCGTTCCTCGATGTCCGCGCCTACGCGACCCGCGTTTCACCCGCGATATCCTCCAGAATCGGGCAGTCCGGCCGGTCGTCGCCGTGGCAGGCGTGGATCAGCGTGCTCAGCGTGCCGCGCATCGCCTCCAGTTCGCGCAGCTTGGCGTCGATCGCCCTGACATGCGCCCTGGCGATCTCGCGCACGTCGTGGCTGGCGCGGTTGCGGTCGCGGTAGAGGTCCATTAGCTGCCGGCAGTCCTCGATCGAGAAGCCGAGCGCGCGCGCGCGTTGCAGGAAGGCCAGCCGGTGAATATCGGCGTCGGAATAGTCGCGATAGTCGTTGGCGGCGCGGTCGGGCTGGATCAGGCCGATTTCCTCATAGTAGCGGATCGTCTTCGCCGGCAGTCCGGAGCGCTTCGAGGCCTCGCCGATGTTCATATTCTGCTCCAATGTTGCTCGCCTGGCCGGTTCCTGTTGCCGAAATGCCATAGCAAGTGACGCAACGTCCGCCGGTTCGACGTCAATTCCATTTAGGGACTTGGCAAGTCGATTGCACGACCCTTAGAAATGATGTCGAAAATGCGGCTCGAATCGGGCCAGCTTGGGCAATGGGGATCGTGACCGGTATGAAGTTCAAATCGCTGATGATCGCTGCGGTGCTTGGCCTCGCGGCCGTGCTTTCGGGTTGCGCGACGGATGGCGGGTCGATGCTGTTCTCCGACGCTTACGGCTCGAAGAAAGACGCCGGCTACCAGTTGCCGACCATTCCGGTCTCCAAGGTGCCGCGCGAGTTTCGCCGCCAGGTCGTGACCTATCCGACCACGGAGAAGCCCGGCACCATCATCGTCGACACCTCGGCCAAGCATCTCTATTTCGTCATGCCGAACGGCAAGGCGATGCGCTACGGCATCGGCGTCGGCCGCGAGGGCTTCGAGTGGAAGGGCACCACCCGCGTCGCGCTGAAGCGCGAATGGCCGGTGTGGACGCCGCCCGCTGCCATGATCAAGCGCAAGCCGGAACTCGCCAAGTATCGCGGCGGCATGGATCCGGGCATCGGAAACGCGCTCGGCGCGCGCGCCATGTACCTCTACAACAAGGGCGGCGACACCGGCTATCGCCTGCACGGAACGCCCGAATGGTGGTCGATCGGCAAGGCGATGTCGTCGGGCTGCGTGCGCCTGATCAACCAGGACATCATCGATCTCTACAGCCGCGTCGAGGTCGGCGCCAAGGTCATCGTTCGCTAGGACGGCCGCCGGCGCCGCCGGCATCGAATCCGCCTCTGAGGCGGGGGACGCGAAAAACCGGGCTGGGGGGCCCGGTTTTTTTTTGGCTGGAATAGAGACGCGAATAGCGAATAGCGAATAGCGAATAGCGAATAGCGAAGTAAGTAGGCTTGTTCGCCGATCTTCGACCCTATTCGCTACTCGCCATTCGCCACTCGCCCGTTAAGCCACCTGCTCGACCTGCTGAACCTCGGGCACGAAATGCTGCAGCAGGTTCTGGATGCCGTGCTTCAGCGTCGCGGTCGACGACGGGCATCCGGCGCAGGCGCCCTTCATGTGCAGGAACACGGTGCCGTTCTCGTAGCCGCGGAAGGTGATGTCGCCGCCGTCCTGGGCGACGGCCGGGCGCACGCGCGTGTCGAGCAGTTCCTTGATGGTCACGACGATCTCGGCGTCGGCCTTGTCGTAGAACTCCTCGCCTTCGCTCGCCGATTCGCCGGCCGCCTGGGCGCCGTCGTTCATCACCGGGCGGCCAGCCATGAAATGCTCCATGATGGCGCCGAGAATGGCCGGCTTCAGGTGCTGCCAGTCCGGGCCGTCCTTGGAGACGGTGATGAAATCATAGCCGAAGAAGACGCCGGTGACGCCCGGCACGGAAAACAGGCTCGCCGCCAGCGGCGAGGCGTCGATGGCCGTCGCGGCGTCGCGGAAATCGGCGGTGCCCTCGGCCATCACCATGATGCCGGGCAGGAACTTCAGCGTCGCCGGATTGGGGGTCGCTTCCGTCTGGATGAACATCGCCGCTTCTCCGCTCGTTCGCCGTCAAATTTGGAACAGTTCTAAAATAGGCCCCGGCGCCGCTTTGTTCAAGCGCTATTCGCCCGTCCGGGAGGCGCCTGGATGCCCCCGATCCTGCCGGGGTACGCTCAGGCGAGGCTTTCGATGTCCTCGTCTGTCAGATTATAAGGCACCACGGTGACCGGAATGGGGAACGCGGCGCCCTTGCCGGCGATCGAGGCGACCAGCGGTCCCGGCCCCTCCTTGGCGGCGCCCGCCGCCAGCACGAGGATGGCGATGTCCTGGTCTTCCTCGATCAGCTTGTGGATCTCGCCGGCCGGCGTGCCCTCGCGGATGACCAGTTCGGGCTCGATGCCGTGCTTCCTGCGCACCTCGGCCGCATGGGCGTCGAGCGCGGCATTCGCGGTCGCGGTCGCCTCCTCGCGCATGATCGCCTCGACGCCGAGAAAACTCTGGAAATCGGCCGATTCGACGACGAACAGCAGCACCAGCGCGCCGTTGGTGCTCATTGCGCGGCGCGAGGCATAGGCGACCGCGCGCTCGCATTCCGGCGTCTCGTCGATGATCGCGAGAAATTTGCGGCGGTGGCCGGCTTCCCGGATCAGGCGTTTCGAAACCATGCAAATGTCCCGGTTGATCGGCGGCAATCTGCCACTCGGGCGAGCCTGCGGCAAGCGGCGTTCGTTAGCCTGGCTGACTGGGCAGGGGGTGGCCGGAATAGCCCGTCCCGCGCACATCTTGCCCGCAAGATACCCCCACCCCTACCCCCTCCCCACACGGGGGAGGGGGATCCGAGGCATCGCGTCCT
>JAUYMV010000530.1 GCA_030698645.1 Mesorhizobium sp. | reverse complement strand
CGCTGTAGGGCGCGTCAAGTCTTGGACCCGCGGGCGGCAATTGCCGCCCGCGGGTCCAAGACTTGACGCGCCCTACAGCGTGATGCGGAAGTTCGCGAAGCCGTCGGCGCCGTCGCCTGCCGGCTCGATCTTCACGCCCTTCACGTCGGCGATGAAATCGGCGGCCTTCGGTCCTGTCGTGAAGATCACCGACGTGCCCGGGAGAGGTGCAAAGCTCCAGTTGGCGTCCGCCGACGGATTGATCGTGCCCTGCTCGATGATGTAGCGCACGATCACGTCGCGGTTGGTGTCGGGCGCCTGGAAGATGACCTTCGAGGCATTGATCTCCGGAAAATTGCCGCCGCCGCCGGCGCGGTAGTTGTTCGACGCGACGACGAATTTCTGCGCCAGGTCGATCGGCTTGCCGTCGTACATCAGATCGACGACGCGGTTCGACGACGGATTGATGATCTCGCCCTTGGGATCGTATTTCGGCGGCTGCGAGAGATCGATCCTGTAGGTGACGCCGTCGATGACGTCGAAATTGTAGGACGGGAAATCGGGGTTGATCAAAGGCTGGTCGGCTTCGCCCGCCTTGATCGGATTGAAGATGCCGGCCGACATCTCCAGCCATTCCTTGACCTGCGCGCCGGAGATCAGCACCGCCTGGACGGTGTTCGGATAGAGATAGAGATCGGCGACGTTCTTGATCGCGATGTCGCCGGCCGGCACGTCGGTGAAGTATTCCGGTCCGCCGCGGCCGCCCGACTTGAAGGGCGCCGCCGCCGACAGGACCGGCACGTCCTTGTGCTCGGTCTTGGACAGCATGTCCTTGATGTACCAGGTCTGCGCCTGGCTGACGATCTGCACCGACGGGTCGTCGGCGACGAGCGCGAAGTAGGACTGCAGCGGCGCCGAGGTCTTGCCGACCGGCGTGCGCACATAGGCGAGCGTCGCCTCGTGATCGGCCTTGGCGGCGGCCTCGACCTCGGCCTTGCTGGCGACCGTCGGTTCGGTGACGTTGGTCTCCTTGCCGTCGACGGTCTTCTTGACGCGCTGCGAGATCGGGCGCGCCTCGGAGGTCGAGGAAACCACCTTCCAGGCATTGCCGTCGCGCTCGAGCATCAGGTCGATGAGGCCGAGATGCGAGCCCCAGAAGCCGCCCATGACGCCCGGCTTGCCGCCGATCAGGCCCTTCTCGATGTCGACGCCGCCGACATCCTTGAACTTGGTGCCCGGAAAATCGAGATGGCTGTGGCCCGTGACGATCGCGTCGATGCCGTCGACGCCGGCGACCAGGATCGAGGCGTTTTCGAGGTTTTCTTCATAGGCCTGCGGTCCGACGCCGGAGTGCGACAGCGCGATAATGATCTCGGCGCCCTCCTCCTTCATCTGCGGCACCCAGGCCTGCGCCGCTTTGACGATGTCGCGCGTCATCGCCTTGCCCTGCAGGTGGCGGGAGTCCCAGGTCATGATCTGCGGCGGCACGAAACCGATCAGGCCGATGCGGATCGCATGCTCGGCGCCGGCGCCATCCTTCACCTGTCTGTCGAGAATGATGTAGGGCTTCAGGAAGAGGTCGTCCTTGGTGGCGTCGGCGGCCAGCTCGCCCTTGGTCAGATTGGCGCAGACGAAGGGGAAGTTCGCGCCGGCCAGCACCTTGAACATGAAGTCGAGGCCGTAGTTGAACTCGTGGTTGCCGAGCGTCGAGCAATCATAGCCGAGCACGTTCATCGCGCCGATGATCGGGTGGACGTCGCCATCCTTCATGCCCTTCTCATAGGCGATGTAGTCGCCCATCGGGTTGCCCTGCAGGAAGTCGCCATTGTCGACGAGGATCGAGTTGGTCGCTTCGGCGCGGATCGCGTCGACGATCGAGGCGGTGCGGGCAAGCCCCATCGTGTCGTTCGGCTTGTCGCCATAATAGTCATAGGGAAATACGTGAACGTGAAGGTCGGTGGTCTCCATGATGCGCAGATGCGCCTGGTTGGCCTGGGCGCGCGCCGAGAACGGATGCAGCATGATCATGCCTCCGGCGGCGGCGGTGCCGGCCAGGAAAGCGCGGCGCGAAAGCGGGTGCAACATCTCGGACATGTCT
>JAUYMV010000513.1 GCA_030698645.1 Mesorhizobium sp. | reverse complement strand
GGACCAGGTGTAGATCGCGAGGGCCAAGGGCTGGAAAAGCATCAGGAAGCCGAGCCCGATCAGCGCGGTGGCGATGTTTTCGAGGAGGCCGCGGCGGAGGAACTTCGGCCAGCGCGACTTCCGTTTGGCGACCGACCGGTTGCTCATTTCCGCACCGCCCCGAACGTGATGCCGCGCAGCAACTGCCTGCGGAGCAGGATGGTGAACACCAGGATCGGCACGAGGAAGATCGTCGTGCCGGCGGCGACCGCCGGCCAGTCCTGCCCGCCTTCGCCGATGATGGTCGGAATGAAGGGCGGCGCGGTCTGCGCCGTGCCGGAGGTCAGCAGCGCCGCGAAGGCGTATTCGTTCCAGGCGAAGATCAGGCAGAAGATCGCGGTGGCCGCGATGCCGGTCGTCGCCTGCGGCAGCACGACCCGCCAGAACGACTGCAGCCGCGAATAGCCGTCGATCATGGCGGCTTCCTCGTATTCGCGCGGGATCTCGTCGATGAAGCCCTTGAGCAGCCAGACCGCGAGCGACACGTTGACCGCCGTGTAGAGCAGGATCATGCCGAGCGCGGTGTCGCTGAGGCCAAGCTCGCGGTACATCAGGTAGATCGGGATCGCGACCGCGATCGGCGGCATCATGCGCGTCGACAGGATGAAGAACAGCAGGTCGTCGGCGAGCGGAACCTTGAAGCGCGAAAACCCGTAGGCGCACAGCGTACCCAGGAACACGGCGCAGAACGTCGAACCGAAGGCGATGATCAGCGAATTGACGAAGCGAGGCACGAAGTTCGACTGGCCGGCAATCACCATGTTGCGCTTGCGCGTGGTCTCGTCGCAGAAGCTCGTCGCCGGCGGCAGCGAGTTGATGTAGTCGGCCGTCTGCCGCGTCCGCGTCGTGAACAGGTTGCAGTAGCCTTCGATGCTCGGCGTGAACAAGACCTTCGGCGGATAGGCGATCGAGTCGGGCGGCGTCTTGAAGCTGGTGGCGATGATCCAGAACAGCGGGATCATCGACACGATCGCATAGAGCACGACGATGCCGCCGGCGATGCGCTTCGACGTCGCGCTCGGCTCGATGACGGAGTGGGCGGCGGAACTCATCGGCTCTTCACCCGGTTGAGGACCTTCACGTAGATGTTCGCGAGGCCGAAGACGGCGACGAACAGGATGATGGCGAAGGCCGAGGAAAACCCGGTGCGCCACTTCTCGAAGGCTTCGCGCTTCAGCGTGATCGACGCCACCTCGGTGGTCGAGCCGGGTCCGCCGCCGGTCAGGAGATTGACCATGTCGAACATCTTGAAGTTCTCGATGCCGCGAAAGAGCACCGCCAGCATGATGAAGGGCAGCGCCATCGGCAGCGTGATCGACCAGAACTGCCGCCAGTTCGATGCGCGGTCCACCTCGGCCGCCTCGTAGATGTAGTCGGGAATCGAGCGCAGGCCGGCAAGGCAAATCAGCATGACATAGGGCGTCCACATCCAGGTATCGACGATGATGATCGCCCACGGCGCCAGCGTCACGCTCGACAGCATGTCGATCTCGGTTGGCGGGATACCGGTGAAGAACGAGACGATGTAGGTGAAAAGCCCGATCTGCGGCTGGTAGAGGAAGCGCCAGAAATTGCCGACCACGGCCGGCGACAGCATCATCGGCACCAGGATGATGGTCGTCCCGAAGGCATGGCCGCGGAACTTGCGGTCGATCAGATAGGCGAGCGCGAAGCCGATCAGCATCTGCAGCAGGATGGTCCAGAACACGAAATGCGCCGTCGCCTGCATGGCGAGCCAAGTGTCGTGGTCGCCGAGGATGCGCCGGTAGTTCGACAGGCCGACGCCCTTGATCGGTTCGTTCGGCCGGTTGGCGCGGTAGTTGGTGAAGGAGAGGTAGATCGCCCAGATCAGCGGAAAGATGTTGATCGCCAGCAGCAAGAGCATGGTCGGCCCGATGAAGAGCCAGGCGACCGCCTTGTCGGACAGGCCCCGCACCCGCGCGGCGACCGGCGCGGGCGTGGCCCGTGCGGCGGTTTCGGCGGCGCGTTCGAGAATGGAGGCGTTGGCGTCGGTCACTGGGGTATTTCCGCTGTGCGAGACATGCGTCTGGTCGAGACGATCCGTCCCGCGCCACGGATGGCGCGGGACGCGCTCGGGAGGAGCAGATTACATCTTCCCGTCGTCTTCGAACACTTCGGTCCAGTCGGCGACGAGACCGTCGAGGGCTTCCTTGGCCGTGCCGTTGCCGGCGACGACATAGTCGTGGAAGCGCTTCTGCGACGCCTGCAGCAGCGAGGCGTAGCTGGGCTCGGCCCAGAAGTCCTTCACGATGGCCATCGAGTCGAGGAAGGTCTGCGCATAGGGCTGGCTGGCCGCAAAGCCCGGGTCTTCCACGACGGCCTTGAGACAGGAGAAGCCGCCGAGCGACCACCACTTCTTCTGCACATCGGCGGTCGCAAACCACTTGATGTATTTCAGCGCCGCGTCCTGCCTCTCGGAATAGGCGACAACCGAGATGCCCTGGCCACCGAGCTGGGCGAACTTGTCGCCGTTCGGACCGGCCGGGTTGGCGAAGAAGCCGACCTTGTCACCGCCGACCGCCTCGTCCTTCTGCAGGCCGGGCCAGGTGAAGGCGAAGTTCATATGCATCGCGACCTGGCCGGATTTGAACGCGTCGATGCCTTCGCCCATGTAGCTGTTGGACGACCCGGGAGGCGTGCAGCAGTCGTAGAGCGACTTGTAGAACTCGAGCCCCTTCACGGAGTTCTCGGAATTGACGAAGCCTTCCATCTCGTAGGGCTTGTCCGGGTTCTCGTATTTGAAGCCGTAAGAATAGAGCACGTCCATCACGCCCATCGTGACGCCTTCCGAGCCGCGCTCGGTGTAGATCGAGGCGCCGTAGACCGTCTTGCCATCGATCTCGCGCTTCTGGAAGAACTCGGCGATGTCCTTCAGCTCGGCGAAGGTCGCGGGCACAGCCAGATCACGGCCATACTTCTCCTTGAAGGCCGCCTGGATGTCCGGATTCGCAAACCAGTCCTTGCGATAGGTCCAGCCGACCACGTCGCCGAAGGCAGGCAGCGACCAGTAGTTTGGCGTGTTCTTCGGCCATTGCGAATAGCCGACGACGGTCGCGTCGACGAAGTCGCTCATCGAGATTCCTTCCTTGTCGAAGAAATCGTTGAGCTTCACGTAGTGGCCGTTCTCGGCCGAGCCGCCGATCCACTGGCTGTCGCCGATGATCAGGTCGCACAGCTTGCCCTTCGAGTTCAGCTCGTTGAGGAAGCGGTCGGCGTAGTTGGTCCACGGCACGAACTCGAACTTCATGCCGATGCCGGTTTCCTTGGTGAAGTCCTTGCTCAGTTCGACGAGCGCGTTGGCCGGGTCCCACGCGGCCCAGCACAGTGTCAGGTCCTCGGCGTGCGCAACGTTCGAGATGGCCGTCGACGCGAACAGCGCCGAGGCCAGTCCAAACGTCATTCTGGATAGCGATTTCATGCCTTCCTCCCATTTGCGAGGACGTCCGGATCGACGGCCTCAGAGCCCGACAGCCCTCCTCCAGAGGGGCGAACATCCAGCTCGGGCATCCGCCGGATGTTTAGTAATTTGTTTAGTGATGCAAATATTACTAAACACGGCAAGCGAAAAAGTTGCTGCGGTGCGGGAGCGCGCTCGCTCTGAAAACGCTACCAATCGGCGCGGTCGCGCAGGCTTTGAAAGATGTGCTGGTGAATCAGGCGCATAGGCGCGGCCTGGGTCATGCTGCGCTGCAACTAAACACGTCGCTAAAATCGCCGGCCTTGTTCAGTCACGCGGCAAGCGCGGCGCCGGATCGCCATCGGCGCGGCCCGGACCGTAGCGAAACAGATAGAAGCCGGTCACCGCGCCAACCAGAATGTAGGCCCCGAAATACAGCAACTGGCCGGGGCGCGCGACCAGATCGAACTCGCTGATGAAGACGAAGGCGGCGACGGTGATGAAGAAGATCAGCCCCCAGCTCAGCACGATGTGGCCGAGCACCGTTTCGAAATCGCGCGTCAGGATGAGCAGGATCGGCGCTAGCGCGACCGACAGATAGAGGGCGCCGAAGGCGCGCAGCGTGAACATCGAGATGACCTGCGGAAAGATGCCGCCCGACAGGCCGCGGCTGCCGGCCGGCGCAAACAGGCCGTAGAGGCCGAGGAAGCCGACGAACAGCACGAAGACGACGCCGAGGACGCGGCCGGTCGTTCCGAGCCTGGCCCTGCCGGGGTCGCCCTGGCCTGCGCCGGACAGCCAGTTCCGCCACTCCGGCACCCAGAGGACGGCGGCGACGACGTTGAACCCCAGGGTGGCGAGGTAGAGCCATGCGAGCCAGGTTCCGGTCTTCAGCTTGTCGAGGAAGGCAACCAGGACGCCGCTTTCCAGAATCCCGAACAGGGAGAGATAGACGAGGCCCGACGCGGCGAGACGCAGCGCCGGCCGCCGGAAGATCATGAGCGCGGCCCACGCATTGCCGAGACACCATCCGCCGATCGTCATCGCCACCATGGGCGAGACGTTCCATGCAAAGACGCCCGAGCCCCACCCCGGCGCGACGAACAGCAGCGCGCCCAGCGCGCCATAGAGCACCGCCAGGATCAGGGCGGCGAGCCGCGACCGATCGGAAATCATCGTGGTCCCCCCGGATCTGGATCGGGGTCCAGTTTGCCTCAATCCAGCCGGGTTGGCGAGGGGCTGGCCCGCCTACCCGTGCGCGATCATGACGTGGCGCACGGCCGTATAGTCCTCCAGCGCGTAGAGCGACATGTCCTTGCCATAGCCGGACTGCTTCA
>JAUYMV010000482.1 GCA_030698645.1 Mesorhizobium sp. | reverse complement strand
AAAGCGACGATGAACGTCTCCGAAACTACGCCCGGAGAGGTGGACGGCGCAATGGTGGGACGCGAGATCGACAGTCTCTACCCGCCGAAACTGGCCGAGGACGAGCGCTCCGGCGAGATCATCCTCGACGTGCGCGACCTGGCCGAGCGCAGGCGTTTCCGGGAAATCTCGTTTCAGCTCCGCAAGGGCGAGATTCTCGGCCTGGCCGGACTGATCGGCGCCGGACGAACCGAAATCGTCAAGGGAATCTGCAGGCTGGAGGGCACCGTCACGGGTGAGGTCTCGCTGCACGGGCGCGTGCTGAACCTGGCGCATTATGCCGACAGCATTGCCGAGGGTATCGTCTACCTCTCCGAGGACCGCAAGGGCGACGGCCTGTTCCTCGACATGTCGATCGCCGCCAACGTGTCGGCGCTCTGCGTCGAGCAGGTCGCGACCCGCGCCGGCCTCATCGACGACCGCCGGGAGAACGAGCAGGCGGAGCGGCTCGGCGGCCGCCTGAACCTGCGCTGCAGGAATGTCGCGCAACCGGTGTCGTCCCTATCGGGCGGCAACCAGCAGAAGGTCGCCATTGCCAAGATGCTCTCGATCAGCCCGAAGGTGATCTTTCTCGACGAGCCGACCCGCGGCGTCGATGTCGGCGCCAAGGCCGAAATCCATCGCATCCTGCGCGATCTCGCCCGCGCCGGGGTGGGCATCGTCGTGATCTCCTCGGAACTCCCCGAACTGATCGGCGTCTGCGACCGTGTCCTGGTGGTGCGGGAGGGACGCATCGCCGGCGATGTGACGGACGACGAGATGACGGAGGACAGGATCATGTATCTTGCATCGCTCGGCGAACAGCGGCCGGCGGCGTCATGAGGGCGGAGGAAGCAATGTCGACCGTGACCACGCCGTCGGGAAAGCACCGCGACGCCTCGCGCGGCATCGTGGACGCACTGCGGCGCCTGCTGCGCATGCGCGAGACCGGGCTCGTCCTGATCATCCTCGCGCTGTTCATCGCGATGTCCTTTGCCTCGCCCTATTTCCTGACCTGGAACAACATGCGCGCCATGGCGATGGCCTTCGCGGTCGAGGGTGTGGTCGTCGTCGGCATGACGATCCTGCTGATCTCCGGCGGCATCGACCTCTCCGTCGGCTCGGTTACGGCGC
>JAUYMV010000481.1 GCA_030698645.1 Mesorhizobium sp. | reverse complement strand
ATGCGCACGACGTCGCGCTCCGACAGGATTCCCTCGATGCGCCCGTTGCCGTTCGTGATCACCAGCGCGCCGATGCGGTGCGTCGCAAGCAGGTGAACCGCGCTCTCGATGCTTTCGGTCGGCGACAAAGTAAATACGTCGCGCCCCTTGTCCGCGAGAATCGATTTGACCGTCATCGTGTCCTCCATTTCAACATGCGTGCATCGTCTCCACCCAGCCCGCGCTGCAGACGAATGTTGCTCCCGGAATGGGGTCATTGCAAGACTGTGACTGGCGAGAGCGCTAGGCTGGAGGATGATCTCGCGGCGCTGCGCGGTCGAACAGCGAGATGCCCAGGAAGCCGGTCAGCATGCCGCCGATATGCGCCTCCCAGGCGATACCGCCATCGCCGCCGAAGTCGAAACCGACGCCTGCCGCGACATTGATCAGCAGCCAGACGACAAGGAAAGTCACTGACTGGCGTGACATCAATGTCTCGACGATCGACATCCGTCGGCCAGAAAAAACCGGTCGCTCCGCCGAACGGTCGATGCGGAAGCAAAATCGTGCCGCCGCGCCCATCTTTCCGGCTATCGCGCCCGATGCGCAAAGCATCGGGACGACTTCGTCCGGCCTTGCCAGGAAATGCAGCAGATCTGCGCCGAGCGCGGTCAACACCCAGAACAGTAGAAAACGAACAGGCCCGATCCGGTTGGCGAGCGGCGAGCCGAAGATGGCGAGCCACACCATGTTGATGATCAGATGGGCCCACCCGCCATGCAGCAGCGAGGCCGTCAGCGGACTCGTGAACGCGTAGATGTCGGTGACGTAGTCGCCCGAATAGCGCGCCGGAAAAAACGCGGCGCGCAGGATCAGGCCATAATCCTGTTCCGAGGTCAGCAGGCCAACACGGACAAGATGGATGGCGACACAAAGCGCGATCATCGCGACGACGATCGTCGGCAGATTGAAGAGCGGCTCGCGGCGCCGCGCCTCGGGTTCGACGAGGCCGTCGGGCTCCCTGTCGGTCATTTCGTTCATGGGACTCATGCGCTCCGACGGGCCAGGTGAGTCGCCCGCAATGAGCCTAGTTAGTGACACATGGTTAAAAGAAAAGCCGCCCGAGGTTTCCCCCAGACGGCTGGTCGAGTTCCCCACTCTCCCAAGTCAATGTGGCTGTTCCCACGAAAAGCGCTGCAAAGCCAAAGGCTTCGTGAACTGACGAAACAATCGCACCGATTTCACGGTTCGGCAATCTAAACCGAAAATTAACCTTAACGGCCCGGCGCTGTTAACAATTCCCCATCCCGGCTGGCACGCAACCTGCACTGTCCTGCATGAAGGCCATCGGAAGGCGCGGCACTGTTCCCCCGATGACCCATTCAGGAACAGTCCGACCGGAGCAGGTGCATGAGACAGCAGGGATCGATCGAGTTGTTCCAGTATTGGGACAGATTGCGCGACGGGCGCCCGGCTCCGAAGCGTACCGAGATCGAGCCGTCGGACATCAAGACCCTGCTTGCGGACACCTTCATCCTTGAAAAGGATACGCGCGGCGAACCGGTGTTCCGTCTGGCCGGCACGAGGCTATGCGCAATCTTCGGTCGCGAACTCAAGGGGTTCGCGTTCGCCTCGCTGTGGATGCCGAAAGACGAGCGCGTCGTGGCGCGCCTCGCTCACGGCGCGTTTCTCGCGAAATCCGTCGTCGTCATCAATTTCGAGGGCGTCAGCAAGGGTGGACGAACCAACGCGTTCGAACTGCTCTTGCTGCCGCTCGACGGCGGCGTCGACCATCCCCGCTCACTGGGCGCGGTGACGCCGGCCCTGCGGCCGTTCTGGCTCGGCGCCGACCCGATCGTCGAATGCCGGATCACCTCGCTGCGCGTCGTCGACCCGGACCGCGAGCCGTTGTTCCTGAAGAACCGCCCGGAGGTCCCCGTCCCCTCGCTGGCGCCGACCCTCGACGGGTCCGACTCGCGCATCAGGGTCGGCGAACAGGGGCGTCGAATCCGCCATCTGCTGGTCTTCG
This sequence comes from Mesorhizobium sp., assembly GCA_030698645.1. GTDB lineage: Bacteria > Pseudomonadota > Alphaproteobacteria > Rhizobiales > Rhizobiaceae > Mesorhizobium_A. The sequence goes on along the minus strand of JAUYMV010000481.1, from coordinate 31 downwards.
ACGGCGGTCGGGAAGAATAGAGAAATCCCTT